>CAVHSB010000010.1:0-23663 GCA_963638635.1 Flexilinea sp. | reverse complement strand
GAGGATAGGTTTTCCCCATCCTCTCCTAAAAGTACTTAAACAGTAAAAGTAGAACTATACTTTCTAATAATACTAATTTTAGATAAGTAAATTATTTAGATTTATAGCCCTGTGGTTCTACCTCTTTAAGATCAATGCCTATTTGTCAGATCATAGGTCTTTGGAAGAACAGCTCCATTGACTACCCAAACGTCTGAAAGATCTGGCTTACCATCCTTATTGGAGCACATTAGATAGTCGCCATTGCCATGATTGACTTCGGATTTGTTTGTATAGAGTGTATCGCCCCATGCTGTCTCAACAGTAAGGATTACATCCTTTGGGACAAAAAGTGCAAAGTTTGAATCCTGTGTAGGCTTTGTCTTTATTGTCTGGAATACATCCTTTGAATTCTTGAAGAACTCTTCGTCGAGAGCCGAGCCATCTTCCTTTGTATAAGTCTTGATGACCTTAGATACCTTTGTTACCCATTCCTCATCAAGAGTTCCTTTGATTATTACCGATACTCCATCATCTGTTACATCATAGCTTACAAGCTCAAGCTCGTTATAAACATGTGTTGGCTCTGATACCATTTTAGCCTCTACAGAGTAGTCTGTCTTACCTGTGAGGAAGAACTCATCCTCATGTGCATTGATGTAATCAAGGTAATTCATCTCAACACTCTTTGTTGTGCTGCAGCTCATCAAAAGCATAATAGCTGCAAGTGCAATAAGCATAGCTTTCTTCATTTTCTATCTCCTACCATACGATGGTAAAAGAGATTATTGCTAATGAGAAGTAGCATCAGATTAATTCTCTGAAAAGTTCCTTTGCTGATTAGTCATTAGGCTTGTGCTTATGTAACTTTACGAGTGTATTTATTTAAATATAGCAATATCTGTCGAGTATATTCGACTTGATTGGACGTATGCGATTTATTGAAGGCTGTAATATATGATCAGCATGAAGTCATAAGAAGCTTCAAGATTATAGTTTTGACTTGAATGACAATTATGTGCAGAGAAACGTTATGTTAAGTAGCGCATTTCAATTCTTTGTCGCATAAGAAAAACCGAATCATTTGGCATTAGACTTGAGTTTGAAATTGTTCACAGAGAATGAATTTTGACCCTTTTCCCGACGATTATAGTTGATAAAATAAGGCACTATCAATTAGATAATGCCCTTTGTGCCAATTAGAACTGCCAGCTGTTGTATTCAAATGGCTGAACATCGCTTTTGCCATCGTCCTTTTCTTCATTCTTGCAATATTCAAGATATTCATTGTAGATCTTCTTGATATCTTCACCTTCTAGCTGAGGAATGACCTTAGAAGCCTCTGTTAAGAAGTGAAGCTCATCTCTACCCATCTCTCTGCCCTTCTTTGTATGAAGATCATAGGCGTAATCTGGGACCTCTGCGCCTCTTCCGTGTGCGAAGTCCTTAATGAGCATGTTCTTTACGTTATCGCTTGATCTTTCCTTCTTCTGTCTGCATAGATAGCGGATAGCATGTACGAAGAACATAGGTCTATCTCCATCATTGTACAAGAACTCTTTTCTTATATTATTGAGAGTGTAGATAAGCTCAGGAGCGTGAACATCGCCAAAGCCAATATCTTCAACGCTGATAGATAATAGACGTCTCCACATCTTGTCCTCAAATTGAGGAGATGTGATGTACATCTCATAAGCAGCAGCAAGAGCATTGTGCTCTAAGCCTCTTCTTATGGATTTCTGAAGCATTGAGATGATTTCATCTCCGCTTATGCCGTTTCTAGTTGTTACAGATGCCCATGGGTCATATGACATGAATGTGCTCATTTAAAACCTAACCTTTGATGCCTGATGATGATACACCGGCAACGAAATATTTTTGTGTTGCAATGAATAGTATAATTACTGGGATAATAGCCATAGAAGCACCAGCAAGCTGTACTGGAATGTTAGCTCCACCGCGCTCCTGGAAGAACTTCAGGGCAGGAGTTATCAGCTGATGCGATATTGTGCTTATGAATAGATATGGATCTAGGAAGTTGTTCCATATGTTGATGAAGCTGAATAGCACTGCCGTAGCTATAGAGGGACCAGAGAGCGGAATGAATATAGTAGTGAGTATTCTTGTGTTTCCAGCCCCATCTATTCTAGCTGCTTCATTGAAATCCTCAGGAATGGATCTAAAGAATTCTGTAAGAAGCATCAAATAGAATACCTCGCTGACCTCTGGAAGTATTATTACCCACATTGAATCCAATAGATGAAGAGATTTGAAATATAGATATCTTGGAACCATCGTGGTCTCCCCTGGGACCATCATAGTTGCAAGAAGAATAGCCATGATAAGTTTACTTCCTCTGAATTTCATACGAGCAAAGGCATAGGATGCAGGTATAGTAACTAATAGACGAAGCACAATAGTAATTAGTACTGTAAGAATTGTATTGCCATACCAATCAAAGAAGTTCTCATGACCTAGAACCTGCTTGTAGTTTTTAAGTGTAGGCTTAACGATGGCAAATATAGACTTATATGCGTCTCCAGATACTCTGAAGGATATTACAACCATCATTATGAAAGGAAAGAGCATCAAAATACCTAATATCCACATAACGAGAGTGAATGATCTCTTTGCTTTGACTTCGTTTATCTCTTTTCCCATGATGTCCTCGCTTTAGTGAATATCTTATTGACTAGGATGATGATTGCTGTAAAGATTACGCCCTCAGCAGATGCGATACCAAACTTCATATAAGTAAAGGCATCCTCATAAATCTGGAATGATAGAGTTCTAGAGCTAGTGCCAGGTCCTCCATTAGTAAGACCTACAATAGTTGTATAGCTCTTGAAGGAGTTGATCAATGTTATTGTGAGAAGCATGAAGAGAGTAGGCATAAGCATAGGTGTTATTACATATCTTAGGCGCTCGAAGAAGGTTGCCCCTTCAATCTCTGCTACTTCGTATAGTTCATTTGGAATATCCTGCATAGCTGCAAGAACAGTTATAATATTGAAGGCAAGTGCTACCCAGCCGCCAATCAGCGCAGCTGTTGGCAGTGCCATCATAGGGCTTGTAAGCCATTTAGGACCAGTTGCTCCGAATAAGCGGAAGATGGCATTTACAGGTCCCTTAGTTGGATTCAGAAGGTATTTGAATACGATACCTACTGCTATCATGTTTGTAACGTATGGCATATAGAACATAGTTCTGACTGCTGTTCTTCCCTTGAACTTCTTATTGAAAAGAACACCAAAGAGATAGCCGAAGAACATTACAAAAAGAGTGTATACAAAGGCAAATATGAACGTATGCCCAAGAGTCTGCCAGAAGGTAGGGCTCTTCAGAACCTTAATATAGTTCTGAAGGCCTACGAAATTAGTGGAGGTAAGCTTCTTTATAGAGTTGCGATCTAGAAAGCTGACGCAAAATCCATAAATCATTGGATAAAGCTTGAAGATTGCAAACATCAAGACGAATGGAAGAATGAATAGGTAAGCTACATTCTCATTCTTTCTTTTGGTTTTTAAAACTCTAGCCACACTTACCTCCTATAGCTGTTACTGTGCGTTCTTAATAGCCTCGTTTACACGAGATACAATGTTCTTGATTGTTGCATCGAGTGACTGAAGATTTAGGAAGTAAGCCTCTGCCTCAGAGTTTACGATTCTGTTGTATTCATCAGCTGCAATTCCGATGATGTCTGACTGAACAACGCCCATTCCTGTGTTCATCCAGTTCTCATAGAGGTCATTTACTGTAACCTGGCCATTAGAATTATCTGCTACAGAGGAGAATACTTTGTTCTGCTCTTCAGCTGTAAGAGAAGCAAGTGCAGGAATCTGTCCCTCATACTTCCACTGGTTCTGACCAAGCCATAGAACATATTCAACTGCTGCATCCTTATGAGCGGCATTCTTGTTTACAGAGTAGTAGCCCATTGATACGAAGTTGTTGTTTCCATCCTTTCCCGCACTTGGAGTAGGTGCTACGCCATACTTCCAATCCTTTGGATAGTCTGTCTGGCTGTTAAGAAGTCTTGTAAACCAGTTGCCCTGTACGAACATTGCAAGATGATCGCCTGCCATAGCATAATAGTTCCAAGAAGCGTTCTCGTTCTTTATCTCAGATACTGGCATCTGATAGCCTGCATCCTGGAAGTCCTTGAACCACTTTAGAGCCTCAGCGAAGGCTGGATCATCGAAATTACAAGATCCATCGGCTTTATAAAGTGGAACATCCTTCTGCTTAGCCTGAATGATAATCCATGGGTTCTCAGCATTCATGTAAGAGCCATAGATGCCCTTGGATGCATCTGTAAGCTTTTTAGCTGTCTCATAGTACTCATCCCATGTCCAAGCACCTGTAGGGTATGGAAGACCAGCCTTATCGAAGAGATCCTTATTGTAGAATGTGCAATAGAGCTCCTGCTTGTAAGGTACTGCATAGAAGTGGCCATCCTCGCTATATGGAAGGTATGAGCCCCAGATAGACTTTGCATCTACGCCTTTAGCGCTGAGAAGCTCATCTAAAGGTGCAAAGTAGCCAGCGTCTGCTCTGTCATAGTAGAACTTAGGTCCTAGGGATGGAACTACGTCGATGCTGCTTCCAGCTAGAAGGTCGATGTTTACCTTAGAGTCGTGGTCTGCATCGTTACCTGGAGTTGGCTGTACATCAACATGGATGCCTGTTTCAGCTTCAAAAGCCGCATTCATGTTCTTGAACCATTCTTCGTTGACATAGCTTGCACGGCAAACAACAGAAACTACTTTAGCCTCTTCCTTCTTGACTGTCTCTGATGAGCCACCTGCAAAGAGTGCAGAACAAACAAATGCTACTGCAATGAAAAGCGCAATGAATTTTTTCATCTTTCTCTCCTATTTATTTCTCTGATCTTCAAGGATCTTCAAAATTCTTTCTCTATATGTCTTGTCTCTCTCTTCCCACTCAGGACTTACAACAGAGCCTGTTGAGTAGAAATAATCCTCTCCAAGTCCCATTTGCTGTCCCTTAAGTGTGTGCTTATCAATTGCATACTCAGGAATCTCTGGTCTTAGCTTTCCGCTCTTATATTCCTTCATGACCCAGTTGTACATCTCATCACTAGATCTATCCTTTAAGCTTTGGCAGAGATATCTGACAGCGTGGATTGCAAGAAGACCTCTGTCTCCCTTTTGCTTGAAGGTCTGTCTCATCTGATCAAGAACACCAACTAGCACTGCAGCCTTCTCGTTTGCGAGGCCTACATCCTCAACACTGATAGTCTTAAGTCTGAACCATAGATAGTCTTCAAGCTCCTCGCTTGTCGCAATCATATCGTATGCAAGCGTTGCAGCATTCTCTGGATGGTTTCTTCTGATCTCCTTCTGGACAGCAGATATAACCAAATCTGCAGCTATTCCAGACAGAGTAGTACACTTCTGCCATGGATCATAGGCGTAGTTCTGAGGTGCATTAGGATTAGCCTTGATGATCTCTATAACTCTGTTTTTATAGGTTTTGTCCCTCTCTTCCCATTCTGGGCTTACAACAGAGCCTGTTTCATAGAAGTAGGTCTCATCCTTCTTAAGCTTCTGTCCCTTTAGAGTATGCTTGTCGATAGCATATTCAGGAATTATTGGCTTAAGCTTTCCGCTCTTATACTCCTTCATGATCCAATTGTACATCTCATCACTTGATCTATCCTTCTTGCACTTAGCTAGATAGCGAACAGCATGCATAGCAAGAAGACCTCTGTCGCCTGGCTGCTTGAAGGTCTTTCTCATCGTGTCCAGCGTACCAATGAGAATAGGAGCATCTGGCTCAGCAAAGCCGATATCCTCAACGCTGATAGTCTTTAGTCTGAACCAAAGATATTCTTCAAGCTCCTCGCATGTGATAATCATTTCGTAAGCAAGAGTAGCTGCATTTTCTGGATGGTTTCTTCTGATTTCTTTCTGAAGGGCGGATATTACCAAATCCGCATCGAGGCCTGATCTTGTCTTGGTATTTCTGCCAAGGATCATAAGGGTATTCTGACATCTCAATTACCTCTTTTAATTTTTGTCATACAGATTATATGGTTTAAAATATAGAGCAAACAACAATTAATCTATCCAAATACTTTCGAATTTGTCTCATTTTGTGATATTCTGAACATGTGCTTTTAGATAAAGAAATAGTTCATGAACAAACAAATGAAGATAATAAATTATTTTCATCAAAGGCCATTGAAGCCACTCCATTCAGAGAAGCTAGAGTAAAACAAGGTGGCTATGGCTTACTTAATG
Organism: Flexilinea sp.; assembly: GCA_963638635.1. Taxonomy (GTDB): domain Bacteria; phylum Spirochaetota; class Spirochaetia; order Sphaerochaetales; family Sphaerochaetaceae; genus Ornithospirochaeta. The sequence goes on along the minus strand of CAVHSB010000010.1, from coordinate 17,418 downwards.
ACTCATTCTGGCTTAAGCGTACAGATCAGAAGGGCTTCCATGTTTTTGTTTTGACTCTATCTGGAACAGGACTATATAGAATGAATGACGGAAGTGAGTATATTGCTAAGGAGGGGCAGATATTCATCTCAAGTGCATCAGGCCAAGGCCACTTTGAAAAGACCATCGATGGAAGTACATGGGAGATGCTGTGGCTCTCATTCTGGGATGACTCTGAGTTCTTCATTCCAAGAACTGAGGACTATTCATTTTCGATGCTGGATGACCTTGGAAATATTCCATCCTTATTCAATGAGGTATTAAGAGAGGAGACAAGGCAGGATAGCAGAAGCGATGAGGCCTTAGAGCTTGTTGAGAAGCTGTTTCTATTAAATCTAGCTAGGGTTTTAGATCTTACAGATAATAAGAATCTATCTCGTCATAGAATCGAGTTCTCTAGGCTTTGGGAGAAAATCGCAAGCTCTCTATCATTGGATTGGTCTCTATCTGCGATTGCAACAGAGCTTGGATACTCAAGATCCCATTTGACTAGAATATGCCTGGAGCTTTATGGAAGAAATCCCGGAGATATTGTTAAGGATATGAGGATGCGTCAGGCAAAGTCCAGATTATTGAACTCTGTAGAGAGCGTAGAGGGAATTGCTAATAAGGTTGGATACCAGAGGCTATCTTCCTTCTCTAATGCCTTTCATGAGTATTATGGTATTTCTCCAAGAGAATTCAGAGAGAAGAATTGCGGACCTGATATCTTAAAATATATATAAAATCAAATAAGATTATAAAGAATCAAATGTTTTTATAAAATCTATTTGACAAGACAACGATAATAGAAAGATAATTTTCATAGTTGGGAGGCAATTATGAAGATTGTTGACGTTAAAATTACTCAAATACATTACACATCCAGAATGATAAGAGATGGAGAGTTTCACTCTCACCCAGGTGCACCACATGATGCAAAGCAGGCTATGCTTACTATTGTGTGTGATGACGGAACAGAGGGCCATTACTTCGGACCAATGGTTCAAAGCGTAGTTCTTGGCGGCTGCAAGCAGATTCTTGTAGGAGAGGATCCTCTATATAGAGAGAGAATCTACAGAAGATTATTGCAATACCAGCGTTTGATGACAGAGCTTAATGAGAGAACCCTATGCGCTATAGATTGCGCACTTTGGGATATTGCTGGTAAGGCTGTAGGTCTTCCTGTATATAAGCTATTAGGTGCTTATAGAGATAAGGTTCCATGCTATGGCTCAATCATGGTTGGCGATGATATTAAGGGCGGACTTGATACACCAGAGGCATATGCAAAGTATTCTCTAGAGCTTTTGAAGAAGGGCTATAAGGCACTTAAGATCCATACCTGGATGCCACCTATCATTCCTGAGCCGTCTGTAGATATGGACCTGGCAGCTTGTAAGGCAGTGCGTGAGGCAGTCGGTCCAGATATTCCTCTCATGCTTGATCCTTACCACTACTATTCAAGAGAAGAGGCCCTACGCCTGGCAAAGGGACTTGAAAAGCTTGATTTCCTATGGCTTGAGGAGCCAATGGATGAGCATTCAGAAGATTCCTTCGTATTCCTGACAAACCATACTTCATTGAATATCTGCGGACCAGAGACAGCTGAGGGTAAATATTATACAAGAGCCAATTGGATAAGAAACGGCGCTGCAGATATCGGAAGAGCAGGTGCTCTCACATGTGGCGGTATTACATCTGTATTGAGATGCGTTCATCTGTATGAGGCGAATGGAATGTCTGTTGAGCTTCATGGAAACCATATCGGCAACCTCCATATCCTTGGTGCGATGGGAATTGATGGAAAGTACTTCGAGAGAGGCCTGTTACATCCTGTTCTTGATTATGAGAAGCCAAGTCCATGGCTTAACTCAATCTATGACAAGATGGATGAGAATGGTGATGTACTTATTCCTCAGACACCAGGTCTTGGCTGGGATATTAATTGGGATTACATAAACGACAATATCGTAAAATAGTAAAAACAAACAAAGGGAGAGTTTAATATGAAAAAGGCATTCATGATTTTCGCTTTAGTAGCACTAATTAGCATGTCTTTATTTGCTAATGGAGCTGCAGAGAGCAAGGCGCAGAGCGATAAGCCTGTAACTATTACAATGTGGTATAACGCAGCAGTAACAGAAGCAGGTCCGCTCCCTGATGATTGGGTAGGCTTTAAAATCATCAAGGATGAACTCAATATTGATTTGAAGCTCTCTGTTCTTCCATCTAATGTATCTGACCAGGATGTTAAGATCCAAGCAGCAGGTGCTGGTAACAACCTTCCTGATATCTTCAAGGTAAGCAGACCAGTTCTAGAGAACCTTGTTAAGCAGGGCTTGGTTGCAGAGCTTGGCGATGATTTCTATAAGGCTATGCCAAACAGAACAGCTAAGTACTATTCAGATCCAGATACCATGAATAATGCTTCTATCAATGGCAAGAACTATGGAATGTCTATTCCTCTTTCAACTAAGGCTAATGAGGGTCTTGTAATAAGAAAGGATTGGCTCGATAACCTTGGTCTCTCTGTTCCTACAACTCTCGATGAGCTTAAGGAAGTTCTTAGAGCATTCACTTATGACGATCCTGATGGAAATGGAAAGAACGATACATATGGCTATGGCGCTTTCGTAGAGTCCAACTCTCTATTGAAGGGCTATCCAGGCTCTAGACTTTACCCACTAATGGGTGCCTTCAATGTAGCTGGTCTATGGTCTATGGATTCAAAGACTCTAGGCCTTAATGTATTCAGACCTGAGTTCTATGACTTCATGGTTTGCTTCAAGTCTATCTGTGATGAAGGTCTCATCGATCCAAACTGGCTCTCATACAAGAAGGATGACTTCAGAGCTGCTTGGAAGCAGGGTAGATTCGGTGTTATGTATGAGCAGTGGGCAGCACTCTCAGCAGAGTCTAACTATCGTCCATTTGACATGAACTTCCCAAACGGTGAATGGATTGTAATCAATCCTCCAATCGGACCAGAGGGCAAGAGCGCATCAAGTGCTGTAGATAAGACCTTCAACATCTACTCAATTTCAGCAAAGGCAGTAAAGGAAGGAAAGCTTGAGGCCATTGAACGTCTATTTGAATGGATGTCAACAGAAGAGGCTTACTATCTGCTTGGCTATGGTACAGAGGGTGTTAACTATAAGATGGTCAATGGTCAGCCTAGTGCAGCAGATCTTGGCGATATGTCATACAATGGCACAATCGGTCAGATCCAGACACAGCTCAGATCTCTCGTATTCTATAATAGCGCAGATGAGTTTGCTATCCGCTTCCCAGACTATACAGCTGCTAACTCAAAGAAGACTATCTCTCCAACATCCATACTTCGTGCTATGGAGGACTCTCCATGCATCAATGCTGTTGGATCTAATAGCATGCCTACACCTAATGCGGATGTATTCAGATTCTATGAGCAGAGCTTAGCTGAATTCCTGACGGGCGTAAGAAAGCTTACACCGGAGGATTGGAACAAGTTCCTAGATCAGTTCAAGGCTATCGGCGGTGCAGAATGGAATGAAAAGGGCATTGCATTTGCTAAGGCAAACGGATACGCTAAATAGGTAAAAACAACAAGGCTTGGGCTCTTGAAGGGGCCCGGCTTGTTTTGTCTATCCATCTATTCTTTAAAAGGAGGAAATAGATGAATGGATGAGTATTCATCTTTATTTAATTTCTTTTAAAGGAGAATGAAATGACTAAGAAAGTCGTTGTATTTCTTGCTGTTTTGTTATCACTTTCTCTTCTTTTTACATCATGTGGCAAGAAGGAAAGCAATACAACTGCTACTAGCGATAAGCCAGTTACTATAAATCTATGGTATGGCGCAGCTGTAACAGAAGCTGGTGCTATCCCAGACAATTGGGTTGGTTACCAGATCATCAAAGATAAGCTTAATATCGATCTTAAGCTTACAGCACTTCCATCTAATGCTACAGACCAGGATGTTAAGATCCAGGCAGCTGGTGCAGCTAACAACCTTCCTGATGTATTCATGGTAAGCAGACCTGTACTTGTTAACCTTGTAAAGCAGGGACTCATTGCAGAGCTTGATGACAGCTTCTACAATGCTATGCCTACAAGAACCGCTAAGTACCACTCAGATCCAGATTCAATGAACTATTCTTCTATCAATGGTAAGAACTATGGTATGGCAATCCCATCACAGAGAACTGGTATTGAGGGTATGGTTATCAGAAAGGATTGGCTTGACAACCTTGGACTTGCTATTCCTACAACTCTTGATGAGCTTAAGGAAGTCCTCAGAGCCTTCACTTATGACGATCCTGATGGAAACGGCAGAAATGATACATATGGCTATGGCGCATACGTAGAGACAAACTCTGTATTCAAGGGCTATCCAGGAACTCGTGTATGGCCTATCATGGGTGCCTTTGACGTAGCTGGTCTATGGTCAATGGATTCAAAGACTCTTGGCCTTAATGTATTCAGACCTGAGTTCTATGACTTCATGGTTTACTTCAAGAGCCTATGTGATGAGAACCTCATCGATCCAAACTGGCTCTCATATAAGAAGGATGACTTCAGAGCAGCTTGGAAGCAGGGTAAGTTCGGTGTTATGTATGAGCAGTGGGCAGCACTCTCAGCAGAGTCTAACTACAAGCCATTTGATACAAACTTCCCAAATGGTGAGTGGGTTGTAATTGATCCTCCAATTGGACCAGAGGGCAAGAGCTCAACAGGTGCACTTGATAAGCAGTTCAGAATCTATGCAGTTTCTGCAAAGGCTGTAAAAGATGGCAAGCTTGAGGCTATTGAGCGTCTATTTGAATGGATGGGCACAGATGAGGCTTACTATCTACTTGGCTATGGTACAGAGGGCGTTAACTATGTTCGTGATGCTAATGGCAACATCAGCAAGGGCGATCTTGGCGATAACTCATTCTCAGGTACAGTAGGTCAGGTTCAGACACAGCTTAGAAACATGGTATTCTTCAATGATGCTAAGGAAAATGCTGTAAGATTCCCTGATTACACAGCAGCTAATTCAGGAAAGACTATCTCTCCAACAACCTTCCTTGACAAGATGGGTAAGACAAATTGGACAAGTGCTGTTGGTTCAAATAGCATGCCTACACCTAATGCTGACGTATTCAGATTCTATGAGCAGAGCCTTGCTGAATTCTTCACAGGCGCTAGAGATCTTACTCCAGAGGGATGGAACAAGTTCCTAGAGCAGTTCAAGAGCATCGGCGGTGCAGAGTGGAATGAAAAGGGAATTGCGTTTGCAAAAGAAAACGGCTACGCAAGATAATAATCAATGAGAGGGGCTTCGGTCCCTCTCCTATAAAAGGGGATTAATAATGCAAGATAAATGTATCGATGGAGAAAAGTATAATATCAAGGTAGCTGAAAGATGTTTCCAGATACTTGATCTTGCTGTATCCAAAAACAATGCAATAACTATCCAGGATGTATGCCAGAGCTTAGGCGTTAATACAAACATGGCATTCAGACTCCTAAACAGCATTGCTAATTCAGGCTATCTTGATAAGGATCCTATAAGCGGATCATTTGTTCTTTCAATGAAGTGCTTGAGATTATCTACGACTGCACTTCAATCAAACAGCCTCAGAAAGCTTACTATGCCTTACTTGGAGCTTCTTTGGCATTCGTTCCCTAAGGCTAATATAAATATGGGAATCAAATCCGGTGATGATATCCTCATCATCGATAGAATAGATGGCAATACTCTTCCAAGAACCTACTTCACACCTGGAAAAAAGATTCCTTTCCATTGCTCAGGACTTGGTAAGGTACTTACCTGCTCTCTTTCAGATGAAGAGATAAAGGCTATGGCTGATCGTTGTGGCTTGAAGCAATATACACCTAATACTATTATCTCTGTTGATGAGCTTATAAAGGAGCTTCGACATGTAAGAGAGGAGAGAGTCGGCAGAGATAGAAATGAGTTTATTGTCGATGACAATTGCTCTGCTGTTCCTATCTTCAATGCATCAGGCACGATTGTGGCTGGTATATCGGTAAGTGCTTTAAACAACACTATGAGCGTTGAGGAGATTGAAGGATGCATTCCTAAGCTGAAAGAAACAGCTGATAGAATCAGCGGCGTACTTGGATACCAATCAATCTAACATTATTATATTTTTCTTTAGCAAAACATCTAAAAATCAAATGATGATTGACAGCTTGAAAAAGCTAGCCTAAACTTATCTTATCGAGGTAAGTATTATGAATACTGATTTTATTAAAGGCATAGTTGTTCCTATCGTAACTCCAATCAAGGAAGATGAGAGCGTAGATGAGAAGGCCTTCAGAGCTCATATAGATTATATGATTGATAATGGCGTAGATGGAATTCTTGCATTTGGTTCAAATGGTGAATTTTACATGATGGAAGAGGATGAAATGGATGAGATTCTTACTATCCTCAAGGATCAGGTAAAGGGCAGAGTTCCTGTATATATGGGAATTGGTGCAATAAGAACACAGAAGTGTCTTCGCCTTGCACAGCTTGCACTTAAGCATAAGGTAGATGGAATCTCTATTCTGCAGCCAATGTTCCTAAAGCCAACAGAGGAAGAGCTATATCTTCACTTCAAGACTATCGCAGAGTCTGTTCCATCTCTTCCTGTGCTTCTTTACAATAACCCAGGACGCACAGGCTATGGAATGAGCCAGAATCTTGTAGATAAGCTTGCGCATAACGTTGAGAATATCGTAGGCATGAAGGACAGCTCAGGCAATCTGACAGAAACTGAGGAGTTCATCAGAAGAAATGCAGATGTCGGCTTCAGAGTATTCTGCGGTAACGATACTCTTATCTATGCAGGACTTGCAGTAGGTGCAGTAGGTGCAGTATGCTCAACAGCTAACTTCCTTCCAACTCTCGTTTGCTCTATCTATGACAGATATGTAGAGGGAGATGTAAAGGGATCATTAAATGCTCAATTTGAGCTTAACCCAATCAGACTTGAAATGGATAAGTCTTCATTCCCAGTAGCTACCAAGGACTATGGCAACCTGCTTGGAAGAAGCTTAGGCAATCCATATAAACCAACACTTCCTTCTCCAGAGAAAGAACAGGAAGGTCTAAGAAAGCAGCTAGTTAAGGCTGGATATCTAAAATAAGGAGCATGAAATGAAAGTAGGATTTATCGGACTTGGAATAATGGGAAAGCCAATGGCTAAGAACCTTATGAAGAAGGGTTATGAGCTCGTTGTTAATACACATAACGAAGCAACCATGGATGAGTTTGTAAAGCTTGGCGCTGCTAAGGCTTCATCTGGTAAAGAGGTTGCTGAGAAGTGTGAGGTTGTGATCACAATGCTTCCAAATAGCCCACAGGTTACAGAGGTAGCTCTTGGAAAGGGTGGTATTATTGAAGGTGCTCATGAAGGCTTAGTTCTTATTGACATGTCTTCAATTGACCCGGTTGAAACAAGAAAGATTGCATCAGCACTAAGCGAAAAGGGCATAGATATGTTAGATGCTCCAGTATCTGGTGGCGAGCCAAAGGCTATTGATGGAACTCTATCTGTAATGGTTGGCGGTAATGAAGCTACATTCAAGAAGTACTATGATCTATTGATGGCTATGGCAGGCTCTGCTGTATATGTAGGCTCGATAGGATCTGGCAACATCGCAAAGCTTGCTAACCAGATTATCGTAGCTTGCAACATTGCTGCAATGAGCGAGGCTCTATCATTTGCAACTAAAGCAGGTGCAGATCCAAAGCTTGTATTTGAAGCTATCAAGGGCGGACTTGCTGGATCTACTGTACTCAACGCTAAGGCTCCAATGGTGCTTGATAGAAACTTCAAGCCTGGCTTCAGGATTGAGCTTCATATTAAAGACCTTACAAATGCTCTAAACGCTGCTCATGCTATTTCAGCTCCAGTTCCACTAACAGGGGAAGTAATGGAGATGATGCAGACATTGAAGGTTATGGGATGTCAGAAGGACGACCATAGCGCACTTGCTAAGTACTATGAAATGCTTTCCGGTGTAACTATCGAAAGCAAATAATAAATTGTTTTCCTCCTATCTGAACAGCCTCATAACCGGGGCTGTTCTCTTTTATGATTAATAAGTCAGCTGAATGCGCTTTGCGCCTTATTTGGCTATACTATAAGGGCTTATGTTTAGTCTGGGTGACTTACTCATGCTATATTCACACTATTGGTCATTTTATAGATGTGAATAGTGGCCTAAATCATCAGCCTTCTTTTATATACCAGAGGTCCAGCTAGAGTACCTCCACTAAAGAATTTCGATATCCAGAGCATAGAGCAGGTCTTATGATGCCTCGTATTGGTTCAGAAAAAAGAGATGGCTCGAAATAAGCCATCTCAAAGAGTTTCATTTGATAATATGCTCTAGAAGCTTTTAATCCATTCAACAGCTTTATCAAAGACATCATCATGTGCCGTATTAAGAGGAACTACTTCATCAGGAGTAAAGCCTTTAGCCTCATATGATTCTCTATCCATGTCCTCGAATTGATAGGTAGTTGTATAGACCTCTAAGTTTTCTTCTGAGTTTTTATATGGGCCAGATTGATAAAGATTTCTATCTGTGAGAAAACATGTACCACCCCAGGTTGTAAGGCCAAACTGCTTTCCGTTAGTCATGAGCTTCTTCACTATCAATGTTGAAAGCTCTGAGCATGATACCGAGTATTCATTTGTAAGAATTGCAAATGGCTTAGCATAATCATTTTCTGGTCTTTTTACGTCTTCTCCTAAGAGATTTGTTAGCTTCATCTCAATCCAAGGTGTATATTCATATTTGTTATAGCCATCCTTGTATCTTATGTATCCTAAGACTTTATCTTCACTGAAGAAGTTAGCAAAGAGAAGATTTACGAAGGCAACAGCACCACCGCCATTAGATCTTACATCGAAAATCATACCGTTAATAGTATATTCGGTTTTAGAAGTCGTTGTTGTATCAAATGCTGTATTGTTCATTCCTATTGAATTTAATTCTTCAAAGATGATAGTTGAAAGACCTAGACTGAATGAATTGATTGCTTCTTTTTCAGAGTCTGTTAATGCTTCATAGTATGGACGTAATGATTCATAATGAGTGTATAGAGGAACCCATGTATCATCATCCTCGTCATAGAATGATAGGATAAGAAGAGAAGGAAATTCTGAGAAATAGAAGTAAGCAATATTGTCATTTGCAATACCGAAGAAATAGTTTAAGCCTCCTACATCTAGCTTTTCTATGAAAGTGTTCCACTTGTCATCTGTTCCATATGTCTCGTTCATAGATTGCATATCGCCCTTTATTACTCCTACAAAGCCTGATGTTCCGTTATGATGGTTAGTACCTAGGTCCTCAATCTCGAAGATTCCATTAACAGCTGTTCTTAGTAAGGCTTTCCTTTCATCTGCGGTATATGTTGTTTTGCCATCAACTCCACTGTAGGTTTTAGCTGTTCCATATTCATCCCATTCAGTTATTACATCAGGGAATGTACTTAGGTCTTTTTCAGGATTCTTTTGAATCCACTTTTGCTCTATAGCAGGGCTAAGGCTGAATCTATTATCAAACTTATCTTTAACAGTCAATGAGAAATGGTAGTCAGTAATATCCTGAGACATTTCCTTGAAGTACTTGAATGCTGTAATTGAGTCATCAGCGTCGTCATAGTTAAGGCATTGGAACTTATGGAGGTATTTATCATACATATCATCCCAGTCGATATCATTTCTAGAGAAGTGAACATAGTCTTCATCCATTACTGTCCAATATTGCTTGAAAAGGCCTTCCCAAGTATTTTCTTCATAATCACTAGGATTTGCAACATTAGCAGTACATGAGATAAATGCAATTGCAATTAATAGAATTAGAGGTAATATCTTTTTCATAAAGCTCTCCATAGTAATGAGTAAGTAACTGTTATAGATGAGTTATAGGTTGGAAAGTTGTTTACCTTAGCATTCTTGTTGAGACTAGATAGAGCGAAGTCATATTCAATAGATACAATGTTTCTAAAGCTCTCGATATCGAATATGTAGCCACCTCTTGCAATAAGACCATATTGGAATCTATTTGAGTGGCTTAAATCAGGATGATCGCTTACGTTTGTAAGCTTACCGAAGTCCTCATCAAGCATTCCGCCCTTTCTGCTGCTGGATACCCAATAGCCTATATAGCCACCAGCTCCAACAAATAGCTTGCTCTCATCATTGAGGACGAGGAATGAATAGTTGATTGTTACAGGAAGCTCAAAATAGACATTTCTAAGCTTGAAGTCTATAGTTTTAGCAGTAACCTCTTCTCCCTTAGAATTTGTGCTTGTTGCACTTCTCTGATACTGATAGTTCTTCCATACAAAGCGAGCTGATGCATCTAGTGTTAGATAATCAGTAAGCTCAACACTTACAGGAAGTGCTAGAGATGCGCCTACATATGGCTTGTACTGGTACTCTCTATATCCCTTTCCAGCTCTGATGAAGTTTAAGTCTCCACCTGCCTCAGCGCCGATGAAGAGGGATGCAGCGCTTAGCGAGAAAGCTACAAGAGAAATAGAGACTAATGTTAAAAGTCTTTTTTTCATAGTTTAAACGATAGCGTTATCTGCTTATGCAGTAAATAGAATATGCATTCAAAAATGTGAAAAAAACTAGAAATTGCTTTCTTGAATCATTTAATTTCTTTTGCTGCATATAAGAAGCTCCATTTTAAAGCTCCTTATGTACCAGAAGCCCAGGCAATAGCGGCCTTGAATCTATTATCCTCTGTATCTGATTGAGGTATTATCTTATCAGGTGCAATGCCAACGCCTTCATAGGAGGTTCCATCATTAGCTACGAATTGGGTAGTTGTTGTATAGATGCTGAGAATAGTCTCATTTTTGCTGTTCTTCAGTGTAAATGGTCCAGATTGATATAGATTCCTATCAATAAGACCACATAAGCCACCCCAGGTTGCTGATCCAAATTGCTTGAAATTGAGGTGCTCCTTAGCAGCTAGTGTGGTTATCTCAGAACAGGATACTGAGCTTCCATTGGTAATTACTGCGAATCTGTTTGTATAGTCCTTATCAGCATCGCCATTGATCTTAACATCATACCATGGAGTGTAGTCGTATCTATCGTATCCAGCCTTATAGCGCTCTCTGCCGATGACTTTATCGGAGCTGAAGAACTTTCCAAGTAGATAATCTACAAACTCTAGAGCTCCACCTCCATTGGATCGTACATCAAGTACAATGGCTTTGACATTATATGTATTATCATCTGGATCTGTAGCTTGATTATCTTTACTTATTTCACTAAGCATATTCAAAGCGAACTTGAGATCAGAACTGAAGTCGTCGATATAATCCTTAGCATTTTGGCTTATCTTATTCTCCTTGTAGTTGTAGCTCTCCTTATAGGTCTTCTTTGTTCCATCATCCTCTGTTATGTCGAGTATGTTCAAATAAGGAAACTCTGAGAAGTAAAAATAAGCAACTCCTGTATCTGTAATACCGAAGAAGTAGGAAAGACTTCCTGCTATGAAGTCATCCTCCAGGGCATCTAGGAAATTATCCCAGGCCTTTTTTTGGTCATCTGAATCCCCATCCTTGCTGTATTTGCTTAGATCTCCATCCAAATAGAAATCAAAGTGGATTGATGGATCATTGTGGAAGGCACCGGCAGCTTTAAGATTGCCTATCTCAAAGGTTCCATCTACATAATCCTCCTCATCCTCCTTTTCTTCGGCAGTAAAGGTCTTACCCTCCACATTCATATAGCTACCATTCTTCATGATTACATCTGGATAATAATTGAGATTATCTCTATTGGGATTAGCCTCGTTTTGGCTCCATTTTCTCTCCTGTGCTGGGTCTAGAGATAGTTTGTTGCGCTCCTTATCATAGACAGTGAGGCTATAGTGGTTATCTGTTATATCCTTAGCCATAGCCTTGAAGTACTTAAACGCTGTAACAGAGTCATCAGCATCATCATAGCTAAGATGCTGGAATTTATTGAGGTACTTATCATACATGTCATCCCAGGCAATGTCGTTTCTTGAGAAGTGTACATAGTCCTCATTCATTACATTCCAATATATCTTGAAGATTCCTTCCCAGGTGGTTGGATCTATATCATTGGGATTGACAGCATTAGCTGTGCAGGAAATGAAGGCTAAAGCTATTAATAGTATTATGGGTATAATTTTCTTCATTTGACTCTCCATAATAATGAGTAAGCAACTGTAATTGATGAGTTGTAGATTGGAAAGCTATTTACTCTATAGCCTTTATTGAGGCTAGATATAGCAAAATCATATTCAAGGGAAACTGTGTTTCTTAGCTTTCCGATATCGAAGATGTATCCACATCTTGCAATAAGACCATATTGGAATCTATTAGAGTGACTTAGATCAGGCTTATCGTTAACGCTGTCAAGACTGCCAAAGTCATCTATCAGCATACCGCCGCTTCTGCTGCTTGAGATCCAATAGCCAATATAGCCGCCAGCCCCAGCAAACAGCTTGCTATTGTTTCTGAATGCAACAAACGAGTAGTTGATAGTCAAAGGAAGCTCTACATAAACATTCCTAAGCTTGAAGTCTATAGTCTTTGCTGTTGTAGTAGTCCCATCAGAGTTTGTTTGAGTAGCCTCTCTCTGGTATTGGTAGTTCTTCCATATAAAGCGAGCTGATGCATCTAGTGTTAGATAATCAGTAAGCTCAACACTTACAGGAAGTGCCAGGGATGCACCTACATAAGGTATGTACTTATAGTCTCTGTATCCATTGCCGGCTCTTATGAGGTTTAAGTCTCCACCTGCCTCAGCGCCGATGAAGATTGATGCAGCGCTTATCGCGAATGTTGTAAGAGATAGAACAAAAATAGCTAATAGTCTTTTTATCATGCTTCAGACTTTAGCTTTCTTTTTATTTGTAGTGAATATGTTATTCCTATGAAATCTGCAAAAAACCATCCAATTGGTATTGATAGCCATATCATATGGACACCAAGGCTAGGGGATAGAGTATAGGAGAGCAACACTCTTGTTCCAAGTGATGCTATTGTGAGTATTATAGACATCCAGGGCTTTTCAATAGCTCTATAGAAGCCATAGAGCATGAACAAAAGGCCAATTCCTATATAGAAGATGCCCTCAGCTCTAAGATACTCAGAGCCTGTGTTGATTACTTCAATGTCTCCAGCTGATACGAATATAGAGATTAAGGCTGGTGCAAAGATGCATACGACTATGCTTATAAGGATTGAAAATAGCGCAACTGCTATAGCAGCGCTTTTAGTGCCTTTCCTTATTCTCTCTATATCCTTCTTTCCATGATTCTGTGCAACAAAGGTAGAGTATGCATTGCCAAAGTCCTGTACTGGCATATATGCAAAGGCATCTATTTTGACTCCGGCTGCGAAGGCTGCCATTATGACAGTGCCGAAGCTATTGACTATGCCCTGTACCATGAGTATTCCAAGATTCATCACAGATTGCTGCAAGGCTGTCATGCTCGATAGGCTCAGAAGAGAAGATATACTGCTCTTGTTGAAGTAGCAATCTCTCTTCGTTGGTATATATTCTCTGTACCTTATAAGAGTATAGATAGCGAGTGCTATTGCCGCTGCATATTGAGATATTACAGTTGCAACCGCAGCACCCTTGACTCCTTGATTTAGTGTAACAACGAAGAAAAGATCCAATCCTATATTGAGAAGTGCAGAGAATGCTAGAGCAATAAGCGGAGATAGTGAGTTGCCTATAGCTCTAAGAAAGAAGGATAGATAGTTTGTTATGTAAACCGCAAATATGCCTGTGAATATGACCAGAAGATATTCTCTTAGTATTGGTGCAACATCCTTTGGTGTATTGAGTAGCTTTATGAAGTCATCTAGAAGAAGGAATATGAGCAGATTCAATGCTATTGAGAATAGTGTGAACATGGAGAATGATTCAAAGATGGCATTTCTGAGGCCATCCTTATCCTTTCTTCCATAGAGTATTGAGAAGTAGGCACTTCCACCCATTGATAGACCAAGCAATATGCTTGTTATGAAGGTCATTAGGGTAAAGGCAGAGCCAACGCCTGCAAGTGCAGTGCGCCCTAAAAAGCGCCCGACGATGATAGTATCTGCGATGTTATAGAGCTGCTGCACCAAATTACCAATGAGCATTGGCAACGTGAAAAGAAGAAGGCTCTTAGTTATCGGGCCTTCAGTTAGCTTTATCTCCATACTCTTATTATAGGATATTAAATTGCTTTGACTGCTTTTTATCGAATTTTGATGAGTTGATATCAAGCACGATAGCAGCTGGTGCAAAGATAATTAAAAATGCAAGCAGCAAATAGTTCTTATCTATAATGCCGGATGAAAGGAACATAAGAATCTCAATTACAGTCAAGGCTAATGTTCTTTTAAGGCTTTTCTTCTTCTTTGTAGCAAATGAGACAATTAAATAGATAGCCAGGAACAATGCCGGAACTAGATAAGAGATTAAGCTGTTGCTCTTCACCTCTTCGTATTTAACGACATAGAAAAGCATAGTACCATAACGTCCGATCTTCTCTATAAGCTCCAGTGATTTGTTGCTGTATTTAGGCTTTGGATTGTCTTTATCTTCGTTTTTCTCATACTCTGCCGCCTCAAGAGAACCTGGTATGATGAGGATGATAAGAAGTATTAGATTTATGTAATAGAATATGAACATGCTACGATAATACCATATATAGGGCTATTTCTTCAGCTTCTTTATCTTTTCAAGTCTGTTAAGCGCATCAAGCAGAGTTTCATCCTTCTTTGCAAAATGGAACCTTACAAGATTGTTGATATCATCCTTGAAGAATGAGGATCCAGGAACAGCTGCAACACCAACCTTTGAAATCATATCTGTTGCAAATTCCAAATCATCATTGTACCCGAATTCTGATATATCAAGGAGTGTGTAATAGGCTCCCTCAGGTTCTGTATAATTGAGCCCTAGAGCACTTAGACCACCGCAGAATAGCTCTTTCTTTCGTGTATACTCTCTTTGTAGCTCCTCGTAGTACTCATCTCCGGCTAATAGCCCTGGAATCACTGCAAGCTGCAATGGGTGAGCAGCTCCGACTGTCAAGAAGTCATGTACCTTCTTTATTCTATCAGTAATGCATGGAGGGGCTATTGTGTACCCAAGACGCCATCCTGTAATTGAATATGTCTTAGAAAGAGATGAGCAGCATATAGTTCTTTCACGCATTTTTGGAAGTGTGGCTATATAGGTATGCTTATGCGGGCTATAGATAATATGCTCATAGACCTCATCTGTAATAACATAGACATCATACTTTATAGCTAAGTATGCAATAGTCTTAAGCTCTTCCTCTTTGAATACCTTTCCGCATGGATTTGAAGGATTGCATAGTATTAGGGCTTTAGGATGCTCTTTGAATGCAGCTTCAAGCGCATTTGCATCAAAAGAGAAGTCTGGTGGATTGAGAGGAACATAAATAGGAGTTGCACCGGATAGGATTGTGTCAGCAGTATAGTTCTCATAAAAGGGTGAGAATATGACAACCTTATCACCTGGGTTAGTAACACTCATCATAGCAGCCATCATAGCCTCAGTGCTTCCGCATGTGATTACTATCTCTTCTTCTGGATTGATATCGAGGCCCATGAAGTGCTTAGCCTTTACAGCAAGTGCATCTCTCATTTCCTTGCAGCCTGAGGTAATTGAATATTGATGTGCATCAATGTCTGCAACCTCTTTGTATCTATCAAGAATCATCTTTGGCGGATTAAAGTCTGGAAAGCCCTGTGAGAGATTAATAGCTCCATACTCAAGAGCTATTCTTGTCATTCTTCTTATAACTGAATCTGTGAAGTGCGATGTTCTATCTGATAATTCCTGCATATTGAGATTATAGAAGCGAAGAGTATAAAAGAAAATATAAGGCCGATATATAAAAGATTAGATATATTTATCAGAGATATCTTTATATATGTTTAGTATCCCATTTTTGAGGATTGGTTCAAGAATGTTGTTTATATCAATTGGGGCTAAACAGTGTTGTAGAGCTTAGATGCTAGTTGTAGAAAATATGCTTTTCCACATCATATTATTTAGAACTACATCGAAAACGTGCACATAGCCTCTCTTCCATGCATTAGCAAGGAGCTCGCAAATTTGCTGATTAAGAGGCATTGGCAGTGAAAGAATCTGATTGAACTCTAGTTGTTCTGTATCTCTAACTGAAATGGATAATTTAGGCCTTTCTTTCAGCTCTCTCAATTGCGCTTATACGTGCTGATAGTGTCGGATGGGAATACTCTGTAATAACTATCCATTGCTGAGGATTAATCTCACTAAGAGCCTCATTATGAAGCCTCTTGAGTGCACTGATGAGAGCTTCGCCATAGCCTTCTTTAGCCGCAAATGCATCTGCTTCAAACTCGTGTTTACGAGAAATAGCATTAGAGAGTATCTTTAATCCGATAGTTAAGGGCCAGATAAGATCTATGGGAGCAGATCCAGCGAAAAGATAGTTAACGCCTGTAAAGCCAAATGCAATAAAGAGCTCATTCCATTCAAGAAGAATGCCGAAAAAGAGCACTGTCAGGATTGATGCTATTATTCCAAGAGGTAGAGTCTTCAGCATATGCTTGTATTTTGCATGCGCAAACTCGTGAGCAAAGACAGCTACAATCTCATCTGAAGAGAAGTTCTTTACTAGGTTATCATCGAGAGAGATTGTCTTTGACTTCAGACCTGTACAGAACGCATTAGAAGTAGTAGTACGGCGTGATGCATCCTTAACAACGATTCTCTTGACTTTGACATTGTATTTCTCACAAAGTGCTAGAAGCTTATCCTTAAGCTCCCCATCCTCAAGTGGTGTGAACTTGTTGAATATCTTCAAAAGAGGGAGGACAAGTGCTGCAACAGCAAGAGTGAATGCAATAACAGCTATAGATGTTCCGATAACTCCTTTAATACCATAGCGAGAGAAGAAGAAAATCATGCAGGAGAAGAGAAACATTGAGATGATTATCTCAAGCATAGAATTCTTCAGCGTATCCAAGAAGAAGGTCTTTCTTGTTGTCTTGTTCATCTCATATTTTTCTTCAATTACAAAGGTTCCGTAATAATGGAGAGGAAGCATGATGATATCTAAGAATACCTCAAGCATCGTTATTGCAATAAAATATTGAAGGTATATATTAAGTCCTTCAAGGAGAGAGAAGACATGAGCATATACGTTGAAGACAAGAAAGAGCAGATTGATAACGAAAGTCAAAAGGGATATGCATAGATCAAGCCTTCCATTTTCTTTCTTGTAAGCGAGATATTTCTTATATCTTTCTTCATCATAAACGTCTCTGACGTTATCAGGTAGCGGCCTGTTTTTATCCGAATTCTCGAGATATAGCGAGAATAAATCAT
>CAVHSB010000009.1:0-24608 GCA_963638635.1 Flexilinea sp. | reverse complement strand
TGGAAACTCGTAGATCCTAGCGCAGAGCGGAATGGAGTCCATCTTCCAATAATACGCCAGTGCGAGATTCTCGGCATAGCACCGTCAACTTACTACTACAATGCGAGTCACCATGATGAGATTGAATCAAAGCAGGCCAAGAAGCTGGCAGAGACGGATGAGCAGGCGCATATTGTAATGGAGAGATGGACAAAGCACCCTGCCATGGGCTACCGAAAGCTTTCTCTTACTCTTTTGAGGGAAGGGCACATCTGGGCAACGGAAAGAACTGTAAGAAGGCTCTTCGAAGTTCTTGGGATAAAAGGACTTGTACCAGTATTCAAGACAACCAGGGCATCGAAGCACCCATATGGAAAGTACCCATACCTTCTGAGGGATAAGGTCATACAGTTTCCAAACCAGGTATGGGCTACTGATATAACATACATAAGAGTGGATGAGGGCATGCTGTACTTCACAGCTGTAATCGATCTCTATAGCAGGAAGATCCTCTCATGGAGATTATCAGAGAGCATGGAGGTCGGATTCTGCGTTGATGCTGTGCAGGAGGCAATCCAGAGCTATGGGATTCCAGCCATATTCAACACTGATCAGGGCTCACAGCATACAAGCAAGGAATTCATATCGCTGCTTGAGGATTATGGCATAGAGATCAGCATGGATGGAAGAGCCAGATATGCGGATAACATAATAGTAGAGAGGACCTGGAGAACCCTTAAGTATGAATGGGTGTTTCTTAAGGACTATAGGACAAGGAATGAACTGGAAGAAGGACTCTGCGAGTTTGTGGAGTTCTTCAATGCGGAGAGGCTACATGAGGGGCTGGGATACCAGACACCGAATGAAGTATACAATGCGGGCTGTTTTCCTAATATAAATATAGATAAGGGAGAACAAGAGGAACAAGGAAAGATAACAGCATGATTCGTTATTTTTTCAATTCATGTGTTGACAAGTGTCTTAGCATACTTTATATATGCGCTGCATTTGGTGATATGTTTTATCTAGATAGTCTTTTCTGTTTATCAATTACATATGAGTTCATTTCCAAAGAATAATCTCATTTTAATTTTTAAAGTGGAAAATAGTTTTAGCTTTCTCTTCTTTTTCGGCTAGTAGAGAAATAACGGAGAAGGAAATGAAAAGGAAACATACAGTATTTGAAGTAGATGTAAGAGACAGAGAATCTGGAGCATATAAGATGTATACAGAGTTCTATCATCAATATGAGAAGGGGAAGCTCGAGAGTGCAGAGAGAACGCTTGATGATCTTTTTGAGTATTCATATAAGAACAATGATGTATATGCTTATGAACTATTAGCGCTAGATGCTGCCTTGAAGGGCGAGAAGGGCCAGATACTCAAAGCAATAAGGCTAAACAGGAATCTTCTTGATGCGCTTAGAAGTCACAATGATGTTACTGATCTTGAGGTAATCGCATCTGAAAATCTTATAAAGGATCTGAAGTCCTTTGGCTACAATGTTGGTGCGATAAGTGAAGAGGCTTTAATGAGTGAAAGATGCTATAAGCACTTCAATAGCACAAGATCAAATAATTAAAATACTTCTTTAATTCCGATTTCTCTCTGCTATAATTAAATTATAGATAGATCACGAATGGAGGTAAAGAAAATGGACATTCAGCAACTAAACAGCATTAGCCCACTAAGAGTTTTCGAAGAATCAATCAATGGTGGACTAGGAAAAGGAAATCTCGGAGTAATCGTATCTAGACATGGAGTTGGCAAGACAGCTTGTCTCGTGCATCTAGCAACAGATAAGCTATTCAAAGGTGAAAACGTAATTCATGTTTCTTTCTCAGGTAACGTAGAGCATGTAATTAATTGGTATAAAGAGGTGTTCAGAGAGATAGCACAGGTACAGTCTCTAGATGATGCTTCACAGATTTACAATTCAATTCTATCTAATCGTGTTGTAATGAACTTCTCACAGGAACAGGTTCCAATCGATAAGGTTCTCTCTTCTCTTGAGTCTTTGATAAGCCAGGGTGCATTCAAGGCAGACTCTGTATTATTCGATGGCTTCAAGCTTACAGTAGCAAGTGAAGAGGATATCGTGAAGATCAGAGATTTCGCAAAGAAGATGAATATCGAAGTATGGTTCAGCGTATCTCCTGTAAGACCTGATGTAGTATATGATGAATATGGTGTTCCTAATACACTTCTAAAGTACTACGATAACATCGATGTTCTGGTTGCTCTTAAGTATGACGAGAAAGTTGATAAAGTAATGATGACTGTTGTAAGAGCTCATCATGAGAATGTTCCAAAACCTGCTAAGGTTGCTTTGGATCCAAAGACAATGCTTATTTCACATAACTGATAAATATCTATTAGAGCTGGGAAACCAGCTCTTTTAGTTTATCAGTATAACACATTCTGCTTTTATAGCATTTCCCGATCCAATATCGCCAAGGCCCTCGTTTGTCTTGGCTTTAATGCTTATTTGAGAGATATCTATATCAAGAAGCTTTGAGAGCTCTTCTCTGATTACGTCTATGTAGCATCTAAGCTTTGGACGCTCTAGCGTAATTGTAGCATCTAGGTTTATGATTTCTGGCTTTGCAAGCTTGATTACATATTTCAATAGCTCTTTTGAATCAGCATCCTTCCACTTAGGATCGCTTGGAGGAAATAATGCTCCAATATCTCCAAGTGCTTTAGCTCCAAGTATTGAGTCTATTATTGCATGTATAAGCACATCTCCGTCAGAGTGGGCTTCTTCGCCTTTATCAGAGGGTATTGCTATACCGCCTATGACTAGAGGTCTATTTGCGATAAGACGGTGTATATCATTTCCGAAGCCTATTCTCATCACTCATTCCCCTTAGTCATAAGCTCATGCATGCGTCTTATAGCTTCAGCGCTCTTTCTGCCCTCATCTCTTGCCTTTATATATTCCTCAATCTGCTTCTCTGCATCTGGTATATCTTCAAAGTAGGTGATTTTCTTATTGGATTCATCTCCCTGAACTACAGTGCATCTGAAGCCTGCATTTATGAATACCTCGATATCATCTGCAAAGGAGTCTGTTTCATTAATCTCGCTATAAGCCTGAAAAAGCTCATCAGCTTTGAATATCTGAGGCGTCTGGACTCTTATAAGCTCGGATCTGTCAATGCTCTCCTTAATCATTCCATCCGGTCCGAGTCTCTTAAGTGCATCAGTAACTCTTCTTGCAGGAGCTGCGCCTCCTGCTATTGTAGCTGCTGCCAATGTCTTTATGATCAGCTCTGGTGTTACATAAGGTCTAGCACCATCATGGATTGCGATGTAATCAAAAGAGAAGGGCAGTGCCTTAAGTCTCTCAAGTGCCTTCTTAACGCTCTCTGTTCTGGTCTTACCGCCCTCTGCAAGCAAAAGCGGAATGCTGTTTACAGATGTAAGATCTTCAAGCGCCACAGCAGCCTCGTCTCTAGAGCCTTCTGGACATGTGACTACAACTGCCATTAGAGTAGGAAGCTCGAAAAATGGCTCAGTTGCTCTGAAGAGCACGCTATGGTCCTCTATTTTGAGGTACTCCTTCTTTACGCTTTCTTCTCTGCCTCTATTGAATCTATCTGATTTTCCTGCTGCTGTTATTACTAGTGCAAAAGTTGGAATTCGCTGCATTGTGGTTCTAAGACAGAGAATATCTGTCTTCTCATCTCCTCTAAAGAGAGTCCTAGCACAGAAGAGGTCTCATCTACAAGCATAATGAGAGCAGAATCATATAATCTTTTCTCAAGTGCTGGCAGCTCCTTGATCTTTGACCTGCGATATAGCGTATTAACAACGCTGGCAACGCTTAAGAGAGAGCCTTCCTTTATTAGATCCTGATTCTCCTGAAGCCTTTCCTTCCAATCTGTATGTGCATTGTATTTCAATGATTGCTTTAAAGATGCAATAGCATCCTCAGCTTCTTCTTTGGTGGCTAGATGTCTGAGACCTAGTTTCTCTGCATTTTCTGTAGGCAGCAGGATGTCCATATCAGAGTCAGAGAGATAAATTCTAAGATATTCTCTCTCTCCTCTCATTTCGATATCTGCTATCTTTCCTACTCCACGAAGAGGGTAAACTACAGTATCTCCAATAGTGAATTTCTTTGATAATTCTGTACTAGCCATATATTTATTTTAATTCAAAACTTAAATTTTTGAAATGCTTTTTTTTGAGAGTGAAAGCATCTATAATTATATGCTATGAGTTCGTTATCAAGAAAAACAGGTGTTTTAATGCACATATCATCTCTTCCATCTAACTATGGTGTGGGAGATTTAGGCCAGGAAGCTAGAGAATTTGCAGATACACTACATAAGAATAAGGTATCTCTTTGGCAGATTCTCCCAACAGGGCCAACAGGGTATGGTGATAGTCCATATGCATCTAGATCTGCATTTGCAGGAAATGAGCTGTTCATATCTCCTAGAGAGCTATACCTAGCTGGATATCTAGAGCTTGAGGATGTTGTAAAGAAGTGTGAGGAGAGTGAAAGAGTAGACTATGGCAAAGCAAGAGAGTTCAAGATGCCTCTCTTGGAGAAAGCTGCTATGAACTTTCTGAAGGATAAGAACAACAAGGAATTCAAGAAATTCAAGGAAGATAATAAAGAGTGGCTTGAAGACTATGCGCTTTTTCAAACGCTATGCGAGAAGTACAATGACTCAAGATGGTATATTGCATGGCCAAAGGAGCTCAGAGTAAGAGATGAGAAGGCTATAGCAAAGGCTAAGAAGGAGCTTAAAGAGCGCATCGAGGTCTATGAGGTATGGCAATACTTCTTCTACTCTGAGTGGGCAAAGTTTAAGAGCTATGTAAATAATCTGGGCATAGAGCTTATTGGAGATATTCCAATCTTTGTTGCAGCTGATTCTGCAGATGCCTGGGTACATAAGGAGCTATTGAAGATTGATGAGGATGGACATCAGGAGGTCTCTTCTGGTGTTCCACCTGATGCATTCTCTTCAACAGGTCAGCTATGGGGAAATCCAGTATATCGCTGGAGTGAGCTAGAAAAGACTGGTTTTAAATGGTGGATTGATAGAATAAAGTCATGTCTTACTCTTTGTGATATTATACGAATAGATCACTTCAGGGGCTTTGATGCTTGCTGGGAGGTTCCAGCTAAGGATACAACAGCAGAAAACGGCAAGTGGGTTAAGGCACCTGGTGCTAAGCTATTTAAGAAAATCAGAGAAGAGCTAGGAGATGAGCTTCCATTTATTGCAGAGGATCTTGGTGTGATAACTCCTCAGGTTGATAAGCTCAGGCTTAGCAATAAGCTTCCAGGTATGAAGATCATTCAATTCGCATTTGGCTTTAAGGATGGCAAGATAGATCCATCAAATCCATATCTTCCACATAACTTTGAGAAGCTTACTGTTGCTTACACCGGCACTCATGATAACAACACAACTCTTGGGTGGTATAGGGAGCTTGACGATAATACCAAGGATTATGTTAGACGCTACTTTGAATGTGGTGATGATAAAATCCTATGGTCTATTCTGAGAGCCTTGATAGCATCAACTGCAAAATGGGTAATAATACCAGTGCAGGATGTTCTAGGTCTTGGAAGCGAGGGAAGAATGAATACTCCTTCTACCTGTGGATCCTCTAATTGGTCCTGGAGAATGAAGCGAGAGGATATTGCATCATCCTCCTTTGAAGGTATTAAGTATTATAGTGAGCTGTACGGAAGAGCATGAACATAATTCTATTCAAAGATGGTGAAGAGAAGCTTATGAGAGGTGATGAGCGCTTTAAACATATAATCAAGGTGCTCCACCTGAAAGAGAGGGACTCCTTCAAGGCAGGCTTCATAAATGGACTTCAAGGCAAAGCAAAGATAGAGAGAATGAGTGATGAGGAGATTGATCTCTCATTTGATTTCAATGAAGATAAAGCCTCCTTGTATCCTTTGACTCTTATAATCGCTCAGGTAAGGCCTATATGCATGAAGAGGATATTAAGAGAGGCTGTAACGCTTGGTTCTTCTAGACTTCTTCTAGCAGTCTCAGAGCTTGGAGAGAAGAGCTATCTTGAGTCTTCACTATATAAAAGTGATGAGTATAAGGAGATATTGCTAGATGGCGCTATGCAAAGCGGCTTTACAGGCCTTCCAGAGGCTCTTATATTGCCATCTGTCGATGCTGCTATAGCAAAGGATAACAGTGATGTTAAGATTCTCCTGGATAATGTAATAGGTGCTGAGCCATTATCTAGTATGGATTTAAGAGGAAAGAGCGTCTCTCTCGCAATTGGCCCGGAGAGGGGCTGGTCTAATAGAGAAAGAGAACTATTGCTCTCATCTGGCTATAAGCCCGCGCTTCTTGGATCTAGAATATTGAGAACAGAGACAGCTGTAAGTGCAGGAAGCGCAGTAGCACTTTCAAGAATGAACCTACTTTGATAGAATGACATAGCTTTTAAGGAGTTTATATTATGCATTGTGTTGTTGAAGCGGCTGAGGCTATACTCGATAAGGAATTTCCAGTACTTGATCATGGATTTGTTCGTCTTGTTGATTATCTAGGATCTGATCAGAGAATAGTTCAATCAGCTAGAGTTAGCTATGGAGAGGGTACTAAATCATTCAGACAGGATAAGGGTCTCATAAACTATCTATTGAGAAATGACCATACATCTCCATTTGAGCAGGTTGTATTCACCTTCCATGTAAAGATGCCTATCTTTGTAGCACGTCAATGGACAAGGCATAGAACAGCAAGAATGAATGAAATCT
Organism: Flexilinea sp.; assembly: GCA_963638635.1. GTDB lineage: Bacteria > Spirochaetota > Spirochaetia > Sphaerochaetales > Sphaerochaetaceae > Ornithospirochaeta. Next base: position 17,863 of record CAVHSB010000009.1, on the reverse strand, counting down.
CTGGTCGTTATTCTGTAATGAAGGATGAATGCTATGTTCCAGAAGATGCACACATTGCGCTTCAAAGCGATGACAATAAGCAGGGAAGACAGAATGAGCCTGTAAGTGCAGAAGAGGCTAAGAGAGTCAAAGAGCTTTTAGAGAGCCAGAACAAAATAGCATTTGAGAACTATCATAAGCTTCTTGATGCTGGTATTGCGCGAGAGATTGCCCGCATTGATCTTCCTCTCTCTCTTTATACAGAATTCTATTGGGAGATAGATCTTCATAATCTATTCCATTTCCTAGCACTTCGCTTGGATGGCCATGCTCAATATGAAATCAGGGCATATGCAGAGATTATGCTTGAGATAGTAAGAGCAGTATGTCCAATAGCTACTGAGGCCTTTGAAAACCACAAGCTTGGTGGCAGAAGCTTCTCTAAAAAAGAGGTTGAAGCTATTAAGAATATGCTTGAAGGCAAAGAGAACCCTCTTTCTGGAAGAGATTTAGAGCTGTTCCAGGCTAAGCTGAAATAAAGATCAGAAGACTCCGGATTCAATGAAATCTGGAGTCTTTTAAATCAAGGATGCTTGACTTGCTTATTTGTAAGCAATAGACCACTTGTTATAGCAGTAAGGGGGGCAACTGTTATAAGCCCGAAGGAGCCTACTATGGTATGTGCTATCTCTGCTGCTACATATTTGTAATTAAGCATTAGCTCTATAGGTGTTCCTTGTGCCATGAATACCATCAATAGTGCTATATAGCCTCCGGAGTATGCCAATAATAGAGTGGTGGTAGTAGAGCCACATGCTGCACGGCCTATTGCAAAGCCTGATTTGATTGCCTCCCCAGGGCGGATATCTGGCTTCTTCTGTACTAGCTCATATATTGCTGAGCATATATCAACAGATAGGTCCATGACAGCACCTGATGAGCCTAGGAATATTGATGCAATGAATATCTTTGTCAGGTCAAGATATTGATAGCCTGCATAGAGCAGACTTTCACTAGATTCCATTACAGCACCATGGATCTGGAAAAGGCTTGTGAAGATATAACCAAGTATAGCTGTAACGAGGATTCCAAGCGCAGAGCCTGATAGTGCTGCCAGAAAGCGTCTATCCCAGCCATAGATAAGCATGAGGATAAGCGTTGTAAGAAGCATAACGATTATAAGAGAAACACCGATTGGGTTATAGCCATTAAGAAGGCTTGGAACCAATACCTTCCACATAAGAAGAATTGTATCTATGAAGGACAGTATTGCTCTTAGTCCTGTGTCTCTTGCAAAGAAGATAAGCAAAAGCAGAAAGAGCAATATCAATATAGCTTCCTTATCGAGTCTGAAGTGGTCTGTCATATAGATTGTAGTTATCTCATTGCCGCTATGGCTTACAACTACGAAGGCCTTATCTCCTTCTTTAAAGAGCTTATCTTGAGCCAGTGATCCATTGAGACGATTTACTGCATCCATCTCTTTGCCCTTGAACTGGCCTTGAAGAATCCTTACCTTGCATCGCTGGTCTCCTGTTCTCACAAGTCCTGTATCGTAGATATCGCTATCGTCGATTGATAGAACAAGTGCTGTGACACGATCTGCATTCTTATATGAAAGTGCTCCTTCATATCCTGTAGGAAGGAAAAAAAGAATCACCATCAATATAGTTGATGTGATTATAGGCCAGAATGTATTTGAATGAGTGATTTTTCTTATATTCATCATCTTTATCTCAAATGCAAAGGCAGAAGCATTTCTCTCCTGCCTTGCTTGATTATTTTGTTATTTTACTTCTAGAAGTGCTGCCATCTTGTTGTAGATATCAGTATTGTCATAGTAGCCTGTGAAGCTATCTGCGCCGACTCCATCTGCAAAGACTGCAACAGGAAGTCCTGTATGTGAGTAGCTTGTGAAGTCTATGCCTGACTTGTTGTTCAGGATATGTGTGATGGTTACAGAGAATGGATTATATGTTCCATAAAGCACATATTGCTCCTGTGTATAATCCTTGGATGATGTATCCGAAAGAGCTAGCTCGTAGGCTGTCTTTAATCTCTGTACCTCATAATCCGTAAGAACAAGACGATCTGAAGCATTGCCATTAAGCTTTAATCCGAATAGTGCTTCAACATCCTTCATTGCAGCTTCAAAGCTTGTGTTGTTCTTCTTGTACTCAGCTACATATTTCTCATCAAATTGAGCGTATGAAATCTTCTGGTTTGAGAGAGTATCAAGATATGTATCATAGTCAGTTCCAGCAAAGCCTATTGTCAATCCACCTGTCTCATGGTCGCCTGTAACTATGATAAGAGTTTCATCAGCATGATCCTTTGCAAAGTCTATAGCAACCTGTACAGCATCAGCTAGAGCAAGTGTATCTGTAACTGTTGCACCTGCATCATTTGCATGGCATGCCCAGTCAATCTTTCCGCCCTCGCACATCATGAAGAAGCCATTCTCATTATCAAGAACTTCGATGCCCTTTCTTACATAATCAGCTAGAGCCCATTCTCCATTCTTTCTATCCATCTCATAGTCCATAGCATCAGAATCTGCAAGATGCTCATCAATAAGGATTACCTTTTCATCCTTTGCGCTTATCTTCTCTGCATCAGCCTGTGTATATGTTACCTTGTAGCCAGCCTTAGCAGCTAAGTCATAGAGATTCTCTTTATCCTTGTTAGGTCCTGTTACCTTCTTAAGTCCGCCACCTGCGAAATACTCAAAGCCTGAATTTACGAGCTCTACTCCGATTTCGTAGTAGTTGTTTCTGCTAGCCTGGTGTGCATAGAAGGCTGCTGGTGTTGCATGGTTAAGGTTTACAGAGCTTATTACACCAATCTTATAGTTCTTTTGGCTATGAAGCTTTTCAGCAATTGTCTCAAATGGTGTTGCACCTGTGATATCTACATTTATCATTCCTGAGTATGTCTTGTTTCCAGTTGAAATTGATGTTGCAGTTGAAGCTGAATCTGGTGCGAAGCTGCAAGAGTCATATGTTACAGCTGAGCCTGCTACTTCAAAGTCCATGAAATTGAGCTTCTTAGGACCATCTAATACAGCGCCACCACGGTTGCTATAGCTGACACTTGGAAGAGCCTTCTCATAATCATTATCTGCTATTGCTCCAAGATAGTCTGATGCTGCCTGGAATTGAGGATAGCTCATGCCGTCACCTATGAATAAGAATACATACTTAGGTGCTTTCTCAATCTTTGTCTCTGCATCCTTGACTGCGACAGTTGCTGTTTGCGCCTTTGTTGTTGTGCTTGAGCATGCAATTGCAGAAATAAGCATAGCAGTACCAAGAGCACCATAGGCAATCTTCTTGATTACGTTCATTTCATTCTCCTTCTTTGAAACGTATGGTTGTCGGGTTCCTATAAATCAGGAATACGTTTTGTTTTTAAAGCATGAACGTAAAGTATTTTGAGTGCAGAGAGTAAAATCGAGGTTAATAGTGAGGGCTATGAAAATGCATATTTTGGAAATGTCGTATAAGCTCTAATTATAGTGCGTATATATAGTTTTATTGGGATTATCTAAGAATTAACCTTCTGAAGGTAGCTTCTCTTCATATCCTCTTCAAAGTCTTTGTCGCACTTATATTCTCTTTTGAGCACTATAGGCCATAGTGCAGGATCCTCCATGCATAGATAGAAGAAGACTTTGCTATGCCATTCTTCAGAGAAGGATGAATATACATGAGAGAACATCCTTGCTTTCTTCTCGAATGGATATGAATATTTACCAGCAGTTTTCTCAAGCTCCATTTCAAGAACTCTTGATTCTGCCTCCTTCTCTCTTAATCTCTTTATTACGGCTTTAGTGAAGGTTAGAGTGCCTATGCTTATCATAAGGACTTCTTCTGGATGGAACATTGACATTATTTTATTAACAACCTCGCTGTATTCTTCCTGCCAACCCTTGAAGTAGACCATTGGATGTATATGAAAGCCAACTAGCGCACCGTTGTCTGCTGCTTTTCGCGCTGTTTGAAGTCTCTCATCTAGCGTTGCTGTAAGCTGCTCCTCTTTCTCTGTTATTGTCCTTGCATTAAGTGACCAGGTGAAGACCATGTTCCTTGGATATTTCCTATCAAAGACATCTCTTTTTGATTTGCTTTTAAGCTCAATGATCACATCCTTATGCTTAGCTGCAAAAGAGGATAATGCTGTAAGAGTGCCATAGTCGTCGCCCAGCAGTAGCGAATCTGATGCCTGTCCTGTTCCTATATGCCATACATTCTCAGGAAGCGCTATCTCGTTAAGACGTTTCTCTAGATTGCCTGCAACAAGAATCTTATTCTCATTATAGAAGGCCTGTACGGAGCAATAGGAGCATGCGAATGCACATTGCATAGCTGCATCAAGCGTTGTCAGCTTGCAGCATCTTGTCTTCTCTCCATCAACCGGACAAGGGCACTTTCCAAGTACTATTGGCTTATCTTCAATTACGGCTTTTGTTTTGGCATTGATTCTCTTCTTTGGATTGAAATCCTCATAGTCTGTTTCAGACTCTCTCAAAGATTTCATATATGCTCTCATATCGCTTATGAATTCATCTCGCTCTCTTCCATCACCTCTTTTGTATAGCGGGGCATTCTTAGCAAAGGAGGGCTCCTTCCATTGAACTAAATCAGCCTCATTCTTGACTGCCTCAAGCCTTTGGCTTTCAGAGAGCTTATAGCTGCTGAAGCTATTCTCTAGTGCTTTTGATATATCCTCAGGGAGACTATTTAAGATGTCATTGAGTGCGTCCATAAGAGAGAGTTTAGCTTTTATAACTTCTTTTGTCTCTCGTTTTGTTGTATTCTTCTTCCTATGGGAACAAGTGCAAGAGATCAGGCTAGAAGCCTACCAGAGGATCCTGGCTGCTATTTGATGAAGAACAGTGAAGGCACTGTAATATATGTTGGCAAGGCTAAGAACCTCAAAAGGCGTGTAACTTCATATTTTCTTCCTAATCGCAATGCAAAGACTGCTGCGCTTGTTGAGAAGATTGTTCAGATTGATTATGTGATTACAGGCAATGAATATGAAGCGCTTGTATTAGAGAACAATCTCATAAAGAAGTATAATCCTCATTATAATATCCTTTTAAAGGATGGTAAGACCTATCCAGTAATAAGGATTACAAAGGAAGCTTATCCTAGAATATTCAAGACTAGGCGTGTAATAAGGGATGGCTCTAAATACTATGGGCCTTATCCTGATGTTCATCGCTTGGATCTCTATCTGGATATGGTAAAGGAATCGTTTCCTTTGAGGCTATGTAATGGTCCCTTAAAGAAGAGAGATACACCATGTCTTTATTATCATTTGCATAAATGCTCAGGACCTTGCATCAGCGCAATAAGCCCTGAAAAGTATAGAGAATATGTTAAAGAGGTTGAGACCTTTTTAGATGGTGATGACAGCACTGTGATTAAGAGTGTTGAGAAGAGCATGAAGGAAGCAGCCAAGAACCTAGACTTCGAAACTGCTGCAAAGAAGCGGGATCTTCTTAAGGCGCTTGAGGTAATGCAGGAGAATCAGCTTGTTGAAGATTATTCCGAGATGGATAACAGAGACTATGCAGCTATAGAGATGAGAGCATATCTATGCACTATATCTTTGATGCAGTTCCGGGGTGGGCGCTTGATAGGCAAGGCTCTTTATAGAGCTGAGTGTCTTGGAGATGAGACTGAGACCTTATTGTCATTCCTTATTCAATATTACTCTGATGAGGATATCATTCCGTCTGAGCTGTTTGTATCACATGAGATAGATACTGAGCTTCTTTCAAGGTACTTCAAGGAGTCCTTAGGCTCCTCTGTCTTTGTATCTGTTCCAAGAGAGGGTAAGCACTACAGAATATTGAGGCTTGCAGATGAAAATGCAACTAGAGATATAGAGAAGCGTATTAAGGAAATAGATAATACGCCAGCCTTGGAGCGTCTTAAGGAGGCTTTATCGCTTGATGTGCTTCCTCGTCATATCGAAGGCTTCGATATTGCCCAGCTATCTGGCAAATATACTGTTGCATCGCTTATCGTATTCAGAGATGGAAACTCATCAAATAAGGAATATAGGCATTTCTCAATGAAGACGCTTGATGGAAAGATAGATGACTTCCAGTCTATGAGAGAGGCTGTATATCGTCGTTATTCGAGACTCGATAGAGAAGGGGAGGAGATGCCTGATCTATTGATGGTAGATGGTGGTAAGGGACAGGTAAGCGCTGCGCTTGATGCTCTATCTGCTCTAGGCCTTTCATTCCCTGTTGTAGGTCTTGCAAAGAAGGAGGAAGAGCTGGTATTCCCAGATCGTCCATCTCTATTGCTTCCGCATTCAGATCCAGGGCTTAGAGTATTGATTGCTGTCAGAGATGAGTGCCATAGATTTGCAACATCCTTCAATCAAAGAATGAGAAGCAAGGAAGCATCATTTTCGCTGCTTGAATCAATTGAGGGTATTGGCAAGGAGCGAAGCCGTAAGATAATGGAGCGATTTGGATCTGTCGAGGCTATACTTGAATTAGATGCAAAGACGCTTGCCAAAGAGGCCTCTATTCCTCTTCCTGTAGCTGAGAGAGTTCTTCATAAGCTCAATTTCTAGATTTCTGTATATAGGCTTATTGGCTCAAGTGATAGCTTTGCATCCTGGCCCTTGAACTCTATGATGTTATAGATTACCTCTTCTAGGAGTAGCTTGGTCATTTCAGTTCCAGCTGCTTTTATCTCGCTATCCATCCTTCCGAGGTACAATACGATAGCAGAGCACTCCTCTAGCGTATAGTTTTTCATGGCAGCAGAGAATACAGGTGCCTGCTTGAAGTTTATTCCTTTAATTGGCTTAAGCGGTGCATATGTTGAGAAGTACTCTACCTCTGAGAATATCTGTCTCTCGCTTAGCTTCATCTCCTTCATCTCTAGGCATGCCTCAAGTCTTCTGAATTGATTCTGAAGCACGGTAAATGCCGGAGTTACCTCTCTTATGTCCTGAAGCACTATTGATGCGGCTATTAGAAGTGCATGCTCAAGATCTTTCTCTGCAATAGCATTAAAGAGAGTATAGCCATTCTCTCCCTTTGTTCTTGCTGCATAGCTTTCAATAACGCTCTCATCTATGACCTTTGTATTCTTCTGAAGTGCAAGAAATAGTGTTATTGAAGATACGAGATTCTTCATCTCTAAGGTGTTGTTATCAACAGATGAGAGTATCTCATCAATTGCTTCCTTTGTTATGGAGAAGCCTTCCTGTCTTACATAGGCTCTTATCCAATTTATCTTATCGCTCTCCTTGAGCTCCCAATATATCCTTGTGTTATCCTTACCGGCAAGATTCACGATCTCTTTTGGAATAGTGCTTGTTGAGGTTTCTGAGGATAGTATGATTACTTCAGCATTCTCATCTGGGTTCTTTGAATACTCTATAAGCGCCTTTGAAAGGCCATCTGTCTTTGTTGCATTCTCGAAGCCCTTTATGACTACGAATCTATAAGATGAGAATAAAGAGCTTTGAGATAGAGCTGCATAGAGCGCTTCCTCTGTGTCATCTCCGACGAAGAAGGTATAGAGCTCTGCGTCGCTATAGCTTGATAGGACTTTCTTCTTTTCTCTCTCTATGAATTCCTTCTTCTCTCCCTCTTCAGGTCCCAAGAGCAGATAAACACTCATTTATAACTCCTCACTACATAGCATAGCTTTCCATAGAATGTGAACTCTGATGCCTTTATTATACCCATGCTGTCATTTTCCGGCCATAGCTCATTGAATATCGGTGTCCTTCTGAGTCGTCTGAGCTCCATCTCATATAAGTCGCTCTCCTTTGGTGCTGCTAGCACGATATCATCATCCTTGATTGATGATATATCCATAGACATTATTGCTATATCTCCAGGGATTATGCCGGCATTCTTCATTGAGTAGCTATGTACAGAAATTGCAAAGTATTCTGCATCGCTTACCTTGGCTTTCTCGAAGAATATGTAATCATCAGAGCCTTCTCTAAGCGTCTCTGCTGTAAAAGGATAGTGATAGAGCGCTATTCTTTTTGTCTCTCTTTTATCTCTATCATCCTTTTTCAGCCTTATTGATCTATGGCCATCGCTTTTCTCTAACCTATCTTTCTTTATAAGAGCTTCAATCACATCCCAGGCTGCTTTATCAGAGAATGAGAAATGCTCTCCTATTTCTCTAAGAGATGGAGATGTACTGTTTTCTTCTATATAGCTCTCGATATATGCAAGCACATCGCGTTGTCTGGTGCTGAGATCCTTCACTTACACCTCAAATTGATTATCAAATAGCTTTTCTATAGCTTCCATAGCTTCATTTTCATCTGGGCCATCTATTTTGAAGAGAAGCCTTGTCTTGTATGTAGCTCCTAGCGTTATAACGCCCATTATTGATTTGGCATTGACCTTCATTGTGTCCTTTTCAATCATTATTGAAGATGCAAAGCGTGATGCAACCTCTGCAAGTTTCGATGCAGGTCGTGCATGTATTCCTGCTCTTCCCTTTACTTCTAGTTCTTTCTCTATCATTAATTGTCCTCGATATCACTTTGATAAAGCTCTCTTGCTTCCTCGCTTTCAAGCCATCTCATAACAGATTTATTAAAATCCTGAGATGAATGATAGCCAAGCTTCTTGAGCCTTTCATTTCTTGCTGCAGTCTCAATAAGAATTGGTACGTTTCTGCCAGGCCTTACTGGTATTACAACCTTTGGTATTGTTATTCCAAGATATGTTGCAGTATATTCGCCTCCGATTCTATCGTAGACTTTATCGTTTTTCCAATCCTCAAGCTCTACTGCAAGCTGTACCTGCTTCTTGTCCCTGATTGCTCCAACACCGAATAGGTTGGTGATGTCTATGATTCCGAGTCCTCTTATTTCCATATGATGTGCTACCAGAGGATTCTCACCAGAGCCTACAAGATAGTTATCTGTAATTGATTTAAGCTTTACTGTATCATCGCTTATGAGTCTATGTCCTCTTTCGATGAGCTCTAGAGCAGTTTCACTCTTTCCAACTCCGCTTTCGCCTGTTATAAGTACACCTATGCCGAATACCTCTACAAGTACTCCATGTATAGTCTCTGTCTTTGCAAAGACCTCGTCTAGCATAGAGTAGGCTCTTCGTGATAGGTCTGAGGTGTCGAGAGGGGTAGTCAATAGGGTTATTGCATTCTTCTCTGCAAGCTCCTTTATATGCTCGGATGGTGTGTAATTGCATGAGAAGATTGCACATGGAATCTCATATTGAAAGTATTTCTCAATAGTCTCGTAATCGTTCTTTTCCTCTAAGCTATCTATGTAGCTTTGCTCTGATAGCCCGAATACCTGAAGAGAAGTGTGGTCAAAGTCTACAAAGTAGCCAGATAGCGCAAGTCCTGGTCTTGTTATCTTTGGTATGGATATCTTTCTTGAGAGGCCAGAACGCCCTGCAACACACTTTAAATGTAGATAGTTGTGTTCCTTTAAATCCAGGTCTAATAGATCTAGTACTGTGAAATCTGCCATAGCTATATTAAAGCAGAAAGATTGAAATGAAAAAAGGGAGCATCGCTGCTCCCTGAGGCTCTAAAGCCTTATATTCCCATTGTCTTTTCTTTCTCCTTCTTAGCTGCGCTTTGGATTTTGTCTGCTATTGATTCTATTCCTTCAAGCAGCTCATAGGAATCAACAGATACAGCCTTTTCCTTCTTCCACTTAAAATGGAGATTTGCATCAATATGGAAGCCTATGCCTTTGCTTTCCTTTGTAGCTGTAATGTCTAGATCCTGAAGATAATCCTCTGCAAATCCAAGCTTCTTGAGCTTCTTATCTAAGAAAGCTCTGTCTTCTTCAGTTACACTGAAACCGATACCTCTGAAATTTACGTTCATATGGCACCTCCTAATCTAAAGATAACTTACAAAATGCTAAAAATGTATCTTTTTTTGATATTTTTCGCTTTTTATAATTTTGTTAAGAATATTTTGCACTCTATTGTTAATCGGTACTTTATTATCTATCATCTTGAAAGGAGAAGATGAAATGAGAAACGTAAAGTATTTTCTTATATGCTTATTGGTTTTAGCTGCTTTAGCTTCATGCTCTGATGCTGCTATTTCACCAGTTATAACTGGAGATATGAATTATGTACCTGAGGTTGCAGACTGGATGAAGGGTACTTGGTCTGGAGATGTTAAAGAGGAAGGATCTGAAGATGATTCAACTACTGTAACAATGAAAGAGGATGGCAATGGCTTTAATCTAACAGATTCTTCTAAGGATTTTGATGAAATAAAGTCTACTATTAAACCTTCTGTAGTTTATAGTATTGATAAGTGCGTGATTAATATTGACTATACAGACACAGAGGAAGGTGTATATAAGGGAAGTTTAACTCTCACTAAAAAGAGCGATGCAGAAATTGAGCTTGTGCTAAGCTATACTCAAACAAAAGATGGCAAATCAGAAGATGTTACCTGCACAGGAACACTCAAGAAGAATTAGACTTTAGCTAAGCATTACTCGATAGACATGCCCACCTGGTTATATCAGATGGGCTGTTTTTATGACTTTAGAATCAATGCTAGGGCAATAGAGCCGGGATAGCTTGAAAGAAGGTAGTGAAGGAACTGCGTTATTGGTAGCTTAAAACTCTTAGTCTGACTTTAGGGTTCAGTACAAGCTCTAGCTACTTTGATCTTTCAAATGAAGAATCTATCTTCAATTCACTTCTGTATTTACCTACAGTTCTGCGTGCAACTCTGATGCCTTCCTTTGAGAGCATATCTGATATCTTCTGGTCAGATAGTGCTTTGCCAGTGTTATTTGCTTCTATAATTTGCTTTATTCTCTCTTTGACGGCATTTTTTGACATCTCTCCATCTTCACTTTGGATTGATGATGAGAATAGGGATCTAATTGGCCATATGCCCCAATCTGTATCTATGTACTTTGATGTAGCTAGTCGCGATATCGTAGCCTCATGTACTTTGACATCCTCTGCAACAACCTTCATTGTGAGTCCCTTCAGAAATAGTGGACCATACATGAAGAAGTCCTTCTGACGCTCAAGAAGCGATAGCCCCAATCGCTCTAATGTGCTTTCTCTTATCTCTAGTTGGTTTATAAGATCCTTTGAGGCTTGAAGCTCTGACTTAAGATACTTTTCAGCAGCCTTTTCCTCTTTCTTTTTGCTTCCCTTGAGATCCTTTGACATCTCTAGGTATTGAGAGTCTATTTGAACAATCGGAAGTGCATCCTTGATTAAAGAGAGTGTAAGCTTTCCGCTCTCGTCCTTCTTTATTGAGAGCTCGGGACTTACATAGCTTTCATAATCAGATGAGTACTTCATGCCAGGAAATGGAGTGAGAGTCTTAAGAAGTGCAATCATAGATTCTGCATCCTCTTTATCTGTTCTCAGGTCCTTGGCTATCTGGTCTATTTTCCCGGCTTTGATATTCTCAAGCTCTGAGTATATTAGCTTATGAAAGAGCTTGAGCTCATCTTCCTTTGCTCCTGTTGCCCTGAGCTGTATCATAAGGGAATCCTTCCAGTCCTTAGCACCAACTCCATCTGGCTCCAGACTCTGCACAGCTTTTATAGCTTCATCGAAGTAAGGTCTCTCATTCTCACTCAGTAGCTCTTCTGGGTTTTCGCCTGTAAATCCATTTCTATCCAGTGCTGTAATGAGAGTTTCAGCAGCAGAGCGCACATTAGCATCTAGAGAGAGTAGTCCAAGCTCAGAGAGAAGATGGTCATATAATGACTCCTTGCTGCTTGATATCCTCTCTATTATATTTGCCTTATCATCCTCATCTGAGCCATATTGGCTATCAGAATAGGACTCTCTTTTGTCTGTTCTTTCTCTATAGTCTTCTGCAAGTGTATTAAAGGATTCAGCCCTATCCTTTACTATGAGTGTAGGGTTGCTCTCTGCTTCCTTCTTTATCTTCTCTTTAAGTTCTTCCGCCGATAAGGATAATGTCTCCATTGTCTCTAGAAGCAATGGAGATAGTGTCATTGATTGCTCTTGTCTGGCATTCATTTCAAGCGATAGATGTTCCATTATTATTTATCCTTGTCGAAGTCTCTTCCGAAGTATATTTCCCTGGCTTTCTCATTCTTCAAAAGCTCATCTCTTCGTCCTGATACCAGTATCTCGCCATCGCTTATTATATGTGCGCTATGAGTGATTTCTAATGTGTCACGTACATTATGGTCTGTAAGAAGAACTCCTATGCCGCTTCTTGCAAGCTGTTTTATGATTTGCTTGATCTCATATACTGCCTTTGGATCTATTCCTGCAAAGGGCTCATCAAGAAGAAGGAACTTCGGGCTTGTTGCGAGTGCTCTTGCAATCTCTGTTCTGCGACGCTCTCCGCCTGATAGAGTGTATCCATATTGATGCCTTACTCTATCAATTCCAAAGTCAGATAATAGCTCTTCAAGTCTTTCTTCTCTATCCTTCTTTGAGAGCTCCTTTCTTGTTTCGAGTACAAGTCTTATGTTGTTCTCAACTGTGAGCTTTCTGAATATTGATGGCTCCTGGGGAAGATATGCAAGGCCAAGCTTTGATCTTTCATGCATAGGAAGGTCTGTAATATCTTCCTTGCCAATAGATATTCTGCCTCCATTTGCCTTAATAAAGCCAACTATCATATAGAAGGATGTTGTCTTTCCAGCTCCATTTGGACCTAAGAGACCTGTTACATCTCCTCTTTCCATCTCGAAAGAGACATCCTTGACGACATGCTTTCGTCCATAGTATTTAGATAGATGCTCAACAGATAGCTTCTCAGCCATTTATATTTCCTTTAATTCTTCCCTCTAATGTTATATTGTCATTTTCGAGGTCTATTCTGATAACTTCAGCCTTGTATTCATCTCCTGACCAGAGAACTCTTGCAGAACCCTTTAGTGATAGCTCATCCTTTCCTCTGTCAAAAGATACAGCTTCAGCCTTGCATCGCATTATGCCTTTGTCACTTTCCTTGAGTATTGTTACAAGCATTGAGAGCTCTAGAATCTCAGCTTTCATATCATAGCTTAAAGAGCTTCCACTAGCTGATAGCTCCTCTTTTTTATCCTCAAGCTCAAACCATGGAGATAGAAGAAGTTTCTCATCTATTCGATCAAACCATAGATTAGTTGCTCTGATCTCCAAATCCCTCTCCTCATCGATTATCTCGGTCCTGCCGCTGCACTCAACATAGCGCCAATTGTCTCCAGAGAGCTTTATCTCATCACTTTTTATTGATAGAGATCCGACAGATACATAAGCATCACCCTTGAGTATTACTTCCTCTCTTCCTTCTTTTAGCGATAGAGAGCTTTCCTTTCCATTGAATGAGATTGGATCGGAGTAGAGTGGGGCAATAGAGAGTGCGATAAGCAATGCTATAGTCATTAATCTCATATCTCTATCTCTCCTCTCTCAAGGGAAGTGAATGTATAGACCTGTCTTTTCATATCGCCCTTAAATCCAATTCCAGAGAATGTTCCTTTATCGGATTTTACCATAACTCTGCTTGGTGAAGAAATCTCTTCCTGCTTTGTATTAATTATTACTGAATCTGTTTTCAGCTCTATGTTATTTGATTTCTGTCTTATTACAACATTGCCAGATAGATTCAAGGTCTCATTAGCTGTATCTATGGTTCCTGTATCTGCAGATCCCTCCATGACTTTCTCTCCGTCGCTATTCTCTTGATAGAATGTAAATGACTCTAAATCTGCTCTATGGTCAGCACTATAGAAGGTTATCTTGGAGCCTACTAGTACGATTGGATTCTCACTTTGCTGATTTAGCTTATAGGATGCATCCTCAAGTATTATATCTGGATGCTCTATCTTCTCTGCTCGGGGCTTTCCATCGCTTTCATTGAAGCGGCATGAAATAAGAGATAGTGCTATAATCAAAGTAAGAAAGTATTTCAATTCGTATCCTCGCTCTTCTTATTTAATGTAGGGGTGTACTCATCGCCATTGAAGTGAAAGTAGATAGCTGCGAAAAGAAACCCGGATGCTATTCCCAGAATTCCACCAAGAAATAAAAATCCAATCCTGTTTGTGAATATGGATGCAATGTAATAGCCTGGAATAAAGAGAATCAAAGGAAGTGCTAGAGATATGAATACAGAGAGTACAGTCTTGCCTCCTGGTAAATCTATATCTACCTTATCTCCATTCTTCACTTGAATGTTTGCAGGGTTATCAACAGTGAAGTAGCTTTCCTTGTTTCTGCAGAACATAGAGCCCTTACAGCCTTCGCATGCTGTCTTATCACAGCCTACTATAATCTTGTTCTTATCATCTGCATTGATGACTGTTACGCTTTGCTTCATTCAACTTTCTCTGTAACTACCTTCTCATCGACCTCTATGAGTTCTACAGCTTTACCGCTCTCATCGTCGATATCGACAAGAACGCCTTGTACTCTTACATCATCCCAAGCATCCTTGCTTCGTGCTGGAAGCTGTGTGATGTATTTCTTTATTTCTACATCTGGATCCAAGCCTCCAACGGACAAGAATGCTCCGACTCTGCCATTATCTGTTATATAGGCTGTTCCTTTTTCGCTGATGCATCCATCTGCAGTCATTACCTTTGTATGTGTTCCAATGAGTGCAGATACCCTTCCATCCAAGAAATGCTTCATAGTAGCTTTTTCAGCTGTTGTAGCTGCATGGAAGATTACGACTACATTAGGCCTGTTATCTTCCTTCTCAACCTTCTTTAGGTATCCATCGATTGATAAGAAAGCATTTTGTATGTATTGCCTATTTAAAAGAGCATTGCCTTGAAGACTTATAATAAGGTAACGCTTATTATTTATATTAACATTTCTAACGCTCTTTCCAGGAGTCTGAGGAGGGTAGTTTAGAGGTCTTATTATGAATCCTACATTGGATATGAACTCAACAAGGTCCGGCTTGAAGAATAGCTTCTCACCTCCGGTGAGTAGATCAACTCCAAGTTTTCCTATCTGTATGGAGTGTATCTTGCCAAGTCCAAATCCATTAGTAGCGCCTTCTCCGTTGGCTATAATGTAATCTGCTTTATATTTCTCTTTTATCTCATCGAGGCTGTTCTTTATAGCAGCTATGCCTGCCTTTCCAACAATCTCGCCAAGTACCAATATTCTTGCCATAGTATAAGATTAACCAACTTGGCTTTAACTGACAATCTGATGTTGACAGAGCTTTTGCTAAAAGTTATATTTCCATTGGTACGCCCAGGTGGTGGAATTGGTAGACACGCTAGTTTCAGGTACTAGTTCCGAGAGGATTGCAGATTCGAGTTCTGTTCTGGGCATCTGATTGTGAAAAGAAAGTGAGCCAGCTAAGTCATTCAAGAGAAGGAATTGACGACTGGCTCTGCTTTTTGTTTCTTCTCATCACATCTATTCTTAAAGCAATAGTCATCTCTCCAAATCCCTCTTTTCGAGGCTCTTCGGGTATATCTGTGGGTAAAACAAGCATCATCAAGCAATGTACTGAACCCCTAAAGTTAGACTAAGAACTTTAAGCTACTTTTATTATTGCCAAACTTCTTCTGTATTCTATTCCGTCTTTGACCATTGTCTCAGGTGCGAACTGCGCATAATCCAGAACAACCCTCGGAGTGCTCTTAGGCAGCCTCAGCGCAGGCTTCCTTGGCTTGCGCTCTTTCCTCTTCGGCTCCTCTGCGCCCTGATTGCTGCTCTGCTCTTCAGTGATCTCATCCTTATTGTACTTGACTATGGTCTCAATCTCCGGAAAGAGGAGCATCATCTGCTCTGTTGACGGGATGTAGTTGTCTGCATTTGCCAGCTTTCTGTATTCAAGCATGTTCGCAACAGCCTCATCCCTCTCCCTCTTGAAGCGCAGGTTGTCATTGTAGAGGCTGATGATCAGGCTTACGCATTCCTCATGCGTCATGCTGTTCACCCTAAATTTCCCCAATTTTATACATAGTAAAATCAGTCCTATTTCTTCTTCGACTTCGGACCTCTCTTAACCGCTTTGCCTTGTCGTCTTAAAATATCATTCTTAACCAGATTATCAACGTTGGGGTTTAACTTCTCCATTCCAGGAACACCCATAAGATGAAGCATCTTTATCTGGTCCTGTGTCAAATCTATCCATTGTCCTTCCTTGAAGCTCTTATCTTTCGGCTTTCTCCATCTTGCATTGAAGATTACATCCATGTTGTCTTCCATCGAAATATCGAGATCCAAGTATGCATCCTTCAGCTTCTTACGGATGTAGGCTTCAATCACAGTAACAAGAAAGAGAAGAAAGACTTTACCTTCAAGGTGTTCATCTATGGAGTGGCGAGGCCTTCTCATTCTGACCTTCCAGTTTTCATAATCTTTTTCGATTACATCTCTCTGTTTATAGGTGCGGTGAACTTTGATAGGCTTCCAGCCTTTAGGACCAATGACAAGAGATATGCCACACTCTTTAAGCGCCTTGTTCTGTGCCTCCTTGTTGTGGGAGAAAGTGTCATCGGCATTCATGATGTAGTATTTCTTGTAAAAGGAATCCGGTCTGCTGTTTGCATAGATGGATGGATTAGCTTTGAGAGTTTCAAGCTTCTCAACGAAAGTTCTGGAAAGCTTGTTCTTCTCATCTGCTTCCTTCACAGGGTCCTTGAACACATATACTGTCATTGTATATGAATTCTTCCCTCTGCCTCGTCGTACTACCGGAACTTCAACATCATATGTGGCACAGTATCGTCTTATTGATGGGATGTAATTACTGCTGTCTTCAAGAGTTGGAAGTACAGCATCTATAGCTTCATGGTAGAATGCGCATTTCTCAGGCATACACATCAGGAATGTGAAACCGTTCTTAAGTATGAGAACCATGTTATCTAATGTGCAGAAGCCTCTGTCCATAACAAAGATGGTTCCTTCCTTAACACCTTCACTCTTCATATTCTCTACAGAGGCTTTGACAGAGACGCTGTCTGCACTGTTACCCGGAATATTACGATAGTGGAGAGGAATACCCGACTCATTGTCACATACCATCAATAGATTAATCTGTGCAAGAGAGTCATGCTCCTTGTTATATCCGTATCTGGCAAGATTGAGCATTGCGGAATATGTGGAGATACTTGTCGTGTCCAGGGCAACAATCATCTCCTCTTCACTCTTTCTTTCCTTGTTGAACTCATAAAAGAATTTCTCTCTTTTATCCGGTGTCACCTCTTCGAGAGCAGATGTGATTGCACCCTCGGTGAGAATATCAACATTGGTATGCCAGCATGCAGAGTGAAACCTGTTTGGGCTATAGAGAGGACGGGAAGGAAAACATATCAGCGCTTCCACCATACTCATCATCGCGAGGTAATCATTGGGAAAGACTTTTCTGAGGGCACTATACATTCCAGTCTTCTTTGCTGCTGTCTCTATTATGGCAGTATAACCATAAAACTTATCTCTATAGTCATCCTTTTCAACAACATCTTTTTTCTTAAAAGGATAATAGGGCTCCTCTACGAGTCCGGTAGCCAATTGCTCCTCCGGTGACATGAGCAGAAAAGTCTTATTCGGCTCGAATTCATCCTGTGAATTGTACTTTCCAATGCTCTTACGAAGCCCTTTTGAGGTACATTTGCCGTCTTTTGAATATTTTGACTGTCCATAATAGACATAAACGACACCAGTCTTCTTGTTTTTAAGCTTAATTACAACGTCATTTGCCATACTAAGTATAAATTATACATTATAATTATGCGAGTTTCAACCCTTTTATTTCTTTCAATGCAATAAAATTGCACCCCGAGAGGTGCTAAAGTATCAGTTCAATGTATAAATCGAGGAAATTCAGGTAAGTAAGCCATCAAATCCATACTCTTACCGCCACTTTATCCTTTTTTCTTTAAGTCATAAGATTGAATAATGCAG
>CAVHSB010000008.1:23784-25017 GCA_963638635.1 Flexilinea sp. | reverse complement strand
GGCATAAAGCATTCAATGATTATATGCTATATGGAGGTTTTCCTGCAGTTGTAGCTGAAGAAGACATTAGAGTTAAGCTCGATTATCTCAATATGCTTGAGGAAACTGTTGCGACTAAGGATATTGTTGATAGGAATAATATAAAGAATATTCAGGCTTTCAAGGAAACCTATAATTTCCTATGCTCAAACATAGGAAGCATTGTCAGTGCAAAGAGGATTGCAGATTCTTTAAAGTCAAATGCATTTAAATCAATGGCCGCGGATACTGTTGGAAATTATTTGGAGTGACTATGCGATGCATTTCTATTTACGAAGGTATATCGTTATGATATCAAAGGCAAAAGCCATTTGAAGACTCTCAATAAGTATTATGCAAGCGATATGTGGCTTAGAAATGCCAAGCTTAACTTCCGACAGATAGAGCCTACCCTTGCTTTGGAGAACATAATATATATAGAGCTGATACGCCGAGGCTATAGAGTAGATATAGGGAAGATCAAGGAGAAAGAAATTGATTTTGTCGCAAGTGATACTAATGACACTTTCTATATCCAGGTTGCTTATAGCATTGTGGATGAAGATAAGAGAGAGCGGGAAGTAGCTTCATTCTATGGTATTGATGATGGCTATAGAAAGATAAACGCTATAGGCTTCCTTTTAGATGAGGTTGGGCTTTCGTAGTATATCTTTACAATTAACTTGTAGTTGTAATTTTAAAAATCCAAAGTTATTATATTCACTGCAGATGCCTAAAAAAGTAGATAAAGACGAAAGAAAAGAAATCATATTGAATACAGCTCTGAAGCTGTTTGCAAAGGAGGGATACAGAGATACGAATCTCTCTAGAATAGCAGAGGAGAGCGGTATCTCACGACCAACTGTCTATCAATATTTCAATGACAAGAATGATATCTACTACTATGCTGTAAAGCTTGTGACTGGGCGTATGTTTGAGCGCTATAGCAAGGAAGCGTGGGCAGATGATAACAAGGACGAGATAGATAAGATTCTCTTCATCGTCGATGATGCTCTTGATTATGCTTCAAAGAATTCCAATTCTATTTCCAATCTTATGGAATATATGATTGGAGAGCGAAAAAGAGGCGTTGACTTTGCCGAAGTCATTGAGAGAAGAACTGCAAAGCTTACTATTCTCATTAAGAGACTCTTGAGAAAGGGTATTGCTAATGGCCATATAATAAAGTGTGACGTAGAGAAGGTTGGACATAAT
>CAVHSB010000008.1:0-23774 GCA_963638635.1 Flexilinea sp. | reverse complement strand
TGTCTTTAATCTTATTGAGTCATGCTGCTTCCAGGTGGGTATTTACAGAACATTTGATAAGAGCTCTGCAATAGCTTTAGTTTCAGATTATCTGAACTTTTACAGAGCTTGAGAATTGCTATTGACCTTAACCTTAGGTTCAATGCTTCACTATGTGCATTACTAGGAGAATGAAATGTATAACCAGAAGAAACTATCCCTTAATGCTGTCTTTACAGAGTCAAAGATTGTCAGGAATCTATTTATCGCTTTATTGAATATTGCAATTGGCCTTGTTCTTCCAATATTCGTATGCAAGATTCCTAATATCGGAAATAAGCTCCTTCCAATCCATATACCAGTATTTCTATGTGCACTTACTGCAGGATGGCAATATGGTCTAGCTGTAGGCTTTGTTCTGCCTCTGCTGAGATCTCTGATGTTCGGTATGCCACGCTTATACCCAGCAGCTATAGCAATGGCATTTGAGATGGCTACATACGGCTTAGCTCTAGGCTTGCTATATGGCAGGGCCAGAAAGCAGAATATCGCTGTGCTCTATGGCTCTCTGATTGCTTCAATGCTTCTTGGTCGCATTGTATGGGGCATAGCTGAGATTGTTCTATTAGGCATAAATGGCAATAGCTTTACTATGAATGCATTCCTCTCTGGTGCATTTCTAAATGCAGCTCCCGGAATCATATTGCAGCTTACAGCTATTCCTGCTTTGATGTTCATCTTCGATAGAACAGATGTGCTTAAGTTTAAAAGCGAATAATACTTAACGATTCAGAAAATCATTATTATATTACTTTCAGTGTTTGAAATGACTTCTGATTACATTGGAGGTTAAATAATGAATTTCGATAAATTTACAATCAAGATGCAAGAGGCAATTGAAAGTGCAGTGTCTCTTGCAGAGCAGAATCAGAACAGTGAAGTGATTCCTGCTCATATCCTCAAAGTCTTAACAGAGCAGAAGGATGGTGTATTGAGACCACTCTTTGAGAAGCTTGGAGTAACTCCAGATAGCGTAATAACGGCTATGGATGGAATAATCTCAAAGCTCCCAAAGGCTTATGGCGATACTCAAAAGAACTTCTCAAGAGCTGCTGCCAGAATCCTCAATGCCTGTGATAAGAGCGCTGCTGAGTTCAAGGATGAATATATTTCAGCAGAGCACTTCCTTCTTGCCTTGATTACAGATGAATGCGAGGAGAAGGATGCTCTTACTCGCCTTGGCATTAATAAGGACAATGTGCTTGAAGCGCTTAAGAGTGTAAGAGGCAATCAAAGAATAACGAACCAGAATCCTGAGAATAGCTATCAGGTGCTTGATAAGTATTGCAAGGATTTAACAAAGCTTGCACGTGAGGATAAGCTCGATCCTGTTATCGGCAGAGAGGATGAGATAAGACGTGTTATGCAGGTTCTTTGCAGAAGAACCAAGAATAATCCTGTCCTCATAGGTGAGCCTGGTGTTGGTAAGACTGCTATAGTAGAGGGCCTTGCAGAGCGTATTGCTAAGGGAGATGTCCCAGAGTCTCTCTCTGACAAGCGTCTCCTATCTCTTGACATTGGCTCATTGATAGCTGGTGCTAAGTTCAGAGGTGAATTTGAGGAGAGGCTTAAGGGCGTCATTAATGAAGTTACCAAGAGCGAAGGAAAGATAATACTATTCATAGATGAGCTCCATACTATTGTCGGAGCTGGTGCATCAGAGGGTAGTACAGATGCTTCTAACCTCATTAAGCCTGCACTTGCAAGAGGAGAGCTTCACGCTATTGGTGCTACTACGCTTGATGAGTATAGAAAGTACATTGAGAGCGATAAGGCATTAGAGAGAAGATTCCAGCCTGTATATACAAAGGAGCCATCTGTTGAGGATACAATATCAATCCTCAGAGGCATTAAGCCTAAGTATGAGCTTCATCATGGTGTAAGAATCAAGGATGAGGCACTTGTTGCAGCTGCTACTCTCTCTGATAGATATCTTACAAACAGATTCCTTCCAGATAAGGCTATCGACCTTGTTGATGAGGCTGCGAGCCAGATCAAGATGGAGATTGAAAGCCAGCCGGCAGAGATTGATCTTCTTCAGAGAAAGATGCTCCAGCTCAATATTGAGAAGCAGGCACTATCTAGAGAAGACGATGAGGCTTCTAAGGAGAGACTTAAGAAGATTGAGGGTGAGCTTGCTGACTATAAGGGCAAGTATGATGCAATGCATCTAGAGTGGCAGAATGAGAGAGGCGCTATTCTATCTCTAAGAGAGAAGAAGGCAGAGCTTGAGAAGCTTCAGAATCAGGAGGCTGCTGCTGAGAGAGATGGCGATCTTAATACTGCTGCAATGATAAAGCATGGAAAGCTCCCAGCTCTTAAGAAGGAGATTGAGGATGCTGAGGCTAAGGTCAACAGCTTCACAGGAGAGGATGGCAGACTTCTCAGAGAGGAGGTTACCGAGGATGATATTGCAAAGATAGTATCTGCATGGACTGGTGTTCCAGTTGCTAAGATGATGAGCTCAGAGATGCAGAAGTATGTAAATCTTGAAGATACTCTATCTAAGCAGGTTATCGGGCAGGATGAGGCTATTAAGGCTGTATCTAATGCTATAAGACGTAACAAGGCTGGAATAAGCGATGAGCATAGACCTCTTGGATCGTTCCTGTTTGCAGGTCCTACAGGCGTTGGTAAGACACTTCTTGCCAAAGTCCTTGCATCGTTCCTATTTGATGATGAGAAGGCTCTTACTAGAATAGATATGAGTGAGTATATGGAGAAGTACTCGGTATCTCGTCTTATTGGAGCGCCTCCAGGATATGTAGGCTATGATCAGGGTGGACAGCTTACAGAGGTTGTCAGAAGAAGACCATATTCTGTAATACTCTTTGATGAGATAGAGAAGGCTCATCCGGATGTATTCAATATTCTTCTTCAGGTCCTTGATGATGGCAGACTTACAGATGGTCAGGGTAGGGTTGTAGATTTCACTAATACAATCATTATCATGACATCAAACCTCGGAAGCGAGTATATTCTCAAGGATCCTGCAAATGCTAAGAACGCTGTAATGGAGACTATAAGCCATTCATTCAAGCCTGAGTTCATAAACAGAATCGATGAGATAATCATCTTCAATCCTCTTGGAGAGAAGGAGATCAAGTCTATTGTTCATCTGCAGCTTGAGCTTCTTAAGAAGAGACTAGAGAAGAAGGGCTATAGCTTCGCATGGGATGACTCTGTTGAGTCTTATATCGCAGAGGCTGGCTTTGATCCATCATTCGGAGCTCGTCCTATCAGACGCTGCATTCAGAATGAGCTTGAGAATGAGCTATCTAAGGAGCTGCTATCTGGTAAGCTATTAGCTTCTAAGACAATCAAAGCACATGCAGAGGATTCAAAGATTGTAATCACCTCTGACTAATGCGCAATATCGCTCTTTGGTATCTACATCAAATACAGAGCCAATAGAGCATGGAACTAAGGCTTGAGAGATAGCTTTGTTGAATTCCTTCATGGTACCGGGAAAGGCCAATAGCTTTTCTCGGTATTCCTTTTTATATGCAACAGGATGTCCTGGCTCTCCATTATATGAGGCTCTTGCTGAGCTGTTTGCTTTCAGCGCTTCAAAAACCTTCACAAGGTCAGCCTCTTCTATAAGTGGAAGATCTCCTGTTATGAATGAGAAGTCATCATTAATTACCTTCTCAAGGCCTTTCTTTATAGAGCTTAGCTGTCCTTTTTCGTAATCCTCGTTGATTGCCAGCTCAACAGCATAATGCTCTAAAATAGGCTTAAGCTTCTCCTTTTCAAATCCAGCTACGACGATTGTTTTATCTGATGCCTTACATGCCTTAGAGAGCACATGCTCAAGGATTGGCTTATCTTCATAAAGCATCAAAAGCTTGTTCTCTCCCATCCTTGATGATAATCCTGCAGCTAATACTATAGTTGTCATAGAAATTATTTTAGCACATCAGCACCTTTGATTTATAATGAAGCTATGAGAAACAGAAGAGATTTAAGAAAGGCAATAGCACTATTTGATAACATAAAGAACCATCCAACTGCTGATTTTGACAATGATCTCTTTAATATGCTCTTGGATCTTGCAGAGCTTGAGAAAGAGGTCATAGTCAATGGAAGAATCAAGGACAACGGAAAAGAATATATACTCTTATCCTGTGAAGGGGAGGGAGAGTGGGTAAGAGTCAAGGATTTTCTGCTCTCCTTTGATGAGAGTGATGCAGCAGGCTTTGTGCTTGATGGAATCATAATCGAGAAGGATTTCATACTTGAGATAATCGCATCATTCTCACACTCCTCTGTTTGTACAGTGCTTGGAGATATTACCGAGTTTGAGGGGGATTCGATAGTCAATGCTGCAAACTCTACGCTATTAGGTGGTGGTGGCGTTGACGGAGCTATTCATAGTGCGGCGGGGCCTGAGCTTCTTTCAGAGTGCATTACGCTTGGCGGATGCAAAAGCGGAGAAGCAAAGCTTACAAAGGCATATAATCTTCCATGTGACTATGTAATACACACAGTAGGCCCTATCTACAATGCTATGGCTGATAAGGCAGAGGCAGAGAGAACTCTCATATCATGCTATATGAGCTCTTTAAGGCTGTTGAAGGATAAGGGGCTGCATACTATAGCATTCCCGTCTATAGCTACAGGTGTTTATGGCTATCCGATAGAGAAGGCATCCAAAACTGCAAAGAAGGCAGTTAATGACTTCATAAAGGAAAACAGAGACTATTTTGTAGCAGTATACTTCTATTGCTTTTCCCGATATGACTTTGAGGTTTATTCCAGAGAATGAAAAACCTGCAGATTTCTCTGCAGGCATATTGCTTAGTTTGACTTCTTAGCGTCTTCAAGAACTGAGTCTGTCTTGCTCTTCTTAACAGGACATGGCTTTACATGCCATATATCATCTGCATATTCCTTGATGGTTCTGTCTGATGAGAATTTTGAGGAGGATGCAATATTGATCACAGCTTTCTTGTTCCAGGCTGCCAGGTCATCTCTATATAGACTTGTAGCCTCTTCGTGTCTGTCGTGATACATCTTGAGATCTGCAAATAGATAGTATCTATCACCCCAATCAAATAGAGATTTCTTTAATGGTAAGAAGATATTAGGCTCATTGATATTGAAGTAGCCAGAATCAATAAGAGCTAGCATCGCTTTGATCTCATCATCCTTATCTGCCCATTCTTTAGGGTTGTAGCTGTTTTTGAGTGCTGCAATCTCTTCCTCTGTATGTCCGAAGATGAAGATATTATCGTCCCCGACCTTTTCAGCTATCTCGACGTTAGCACCATCAAGTGTGCCCATAGTAAGTGCGCCATTGATCATGAACTTCATATTTCCAGTGCCTGAAGCTTCTGTGCCAGCTGTTGAAATCTGCTCTGAGATGTTTGTTGCAGGTATGATGCTCTCAGCCATTGTTACTCTGTAATTAGGCATGAAGTATACCTGCAGGAGCTTGTTTACCTGAGGATCTGCATTGATGACCTTAGAGATGTTATTGATGAACTTGATAATAAGCTTTGCATTTACATATCCTGGAGCAGCCTTGCCACCAAATAGGTATGTTGTAGGAGTGAAGCTCTCAAGATATGCTCTATCATTCTTCATTCTGTTATAGATCATTATGATATTAAGAGCATTCAATAGCTGTCTCTTGTATTCATGTATGCGCTTTACCTGTACATCGATAAGAGATTCTGGGTTGATGATTATTCCAGCATCCTTTTTGAGGAATGAGGCAGCATTTAGCTTAGCATCCTGCTTTATCTTCGCAAACTTCTCTATGAAGGCGCTGTCGTTTGCATATGGCTTTAGTTTCTCAATTTCTTCAAAGTCTGTAATCCACTTCTTGCCGATAGTATCTGATATGAGATTAGCAAGACCTGGGTTTGAATCGAGGAGCCATCTTCTCTGTGTAATACCATTTGTCTTGTTGTTGAATCTATTCGGGTAGATAGCTGCAAACTCTGGGAACATAGATTTTACAAGAAGCTCTGAGTGCAATGCAGCAACACCGTTAGTGGAGTGGCTTCCGATAATTGAGAGGTTAGCCATTCTTACCATCTTAGGATTTGATTCCTCTATGATGGATACCTTGGCAATCTTATCGCTTTGCATTGGGAAGAATGAAACAGCATTCTCTATGAAGCGCTGATTGATCTCATAGATAATCTGCATATGGCGTGGAAGAATAGACTCAAGCATAGGTAGCGGCCATTTCTCCAAAGCCTCTGGCATTAGAGTATGGTTTGTATAGCCCATTGTATTTACAGTAATCTCCCAAGCCTCGTCCCATCCGAGTCCTTCCTTATCAATGAGTATTCTCATAAGCTCTGGAACTGCTAGAGATGGATGAGTATCGTTAAGCTGTATAGCAGCTTCCTTAGGGAAGTTCTTCCAATTGTGCTTCTCGTCTCTCTTGAATCTTCTTACGATATCCTGGAGTGAGCATGTAACAAAGAAGTATTGCTGCTTCAGCCTTAGCTCCTTTCCCATGTAGAGAGTATCGTTAGGGTAGAGTACCTGAGATAGAGTCTCTGCATTGATCTTCTTTCTTACAGCCTCTGTGTAGTCACCGCTGTTGAATTCCTCAAATGAGAAGCCATCTGGTGCCTGTGCTGACCAAAGTCTGAGTGTGTTGATTGTCTTTCCGCCATAGCCGACGATAGGAGTATCATAAGCCATTCCGTTTACCATCTCAGATGGAACCCATTTAAAGACATCCTTGCCATTCTCTCTGATCTGCTTTACCTCACCTCCGAAGTATACTGGATATACAAGGTCAGGTCTCTTAAGCTCCCAAGGATTGCCATCCTTAAGCCAATTGTCTGGCTGCTCAGCCTGGTAGCCATTCTTTATCTGCTGTCTGAAAATGCCATAGTTGTATCTGATGCCATAGCCATAAGCTGGAAGCTCGAGAGTAGCTAATGAGTCCATGAAGCATGCTGCAAGTCTTCCAAGGCCTCCATTTCCGAGTCCTGCATCTGGCTCAACATTCTCAAGTTCCTCATAGTCGTACCCAAGTGATTTAAGAGCCTCTCTTACCTCCTTCTCGATTCCTAGGTTGATGATGTTGTTAGACATCGCTCTTCCCATTAGGAATTCTAGAGATAGGTAGTAAACTCTTTTTGAGTGTTTCTGTCTCTGTGTCTTTCTAGAAAGATCCCATTGATGGATGATTCTATCTCTGATGGCATAAGCAATTGCCTGATAGCGGCCTTCCTCTGTTGTATGGTAGACATCTGCATCCTGGTTGTATTTAAGCTGCTCTGCAAAATCCATTGCAATGTCTTTTGTAGTAAGTCCGTATCTAGTGCGGTTTTCTGCTGTCATTTGAAATCCCCTTTTAAAGTTTTCTCGATTTTTATCATATTTAATTTCATGCATCATATTCAATAATCGAATCGATGTTAAAACTTACAAAGTTGAATCTTTTCTCTTATTCTCTTTTGCGTATCTGTGTTATCTTTGTATTTGTATTTGGAGAGATATTATGAAAGGTCTTAAATATCGCATATATATATTAGCTGTATTAGCTATTGCACTTGTTCTTTCAAGCTGTAGCAGCAATTCTGAAAAGAGCTGGAGAGTAACCTTTGAGGATGGATTTGGTGAGAAAACTGTATACGCTGTAGCTGATGGCTCTAGGGTAACTCCTCCAGAGGTCCCAACAGATAAGGTTCCGGAGGGGTATAAGGTATTCAATGAGTGGAGAGAAAGGGATAAAACAGTTCCATATGACTTCAGCTTGCCAGTAAGCTCTGATATGTATTTCAAGGCATACTACTATAAGGATGCTACAGATGCTAAGAAGGCTGAGGCTAAGTCTCTTCTTAGGGTAATGGATTCTCTATTTTGCGATAAGGCAGAAGATGCAGATCTAAAACAGGTAGCATTTGCGTTGAGAGGCAAATGGGATGATGAAAAGGATGCCTTTTGGTGGCTGTATGGTGGTGACCTCCATTACTATCTTGTTGAAAATCCAGATGCAAATACAGAAAGCACATATAAGTACGTTGCTTATTGTGATACAGCTTTAGAGAAGAATGATTTCAAAGCATCATCAATTCAATATGAAGATGAGAAGGGGAAGCTTATTGAGATGAATCTGGAGATCAAGGCTGAGGTATCCAAGGGCAAGGTTGTTGAAAATGAGGGGAAATATACAATCGAGAAAGAAGCTGCTTCATATCCAGATACTGCTAGAATAAAGCTTGATGGCTATATAAAGGGAAATGATTCTAAGAAGAATATGATGCTTGTTGTTAAGATTGATGATAATGAATATATCACATTAACACGAGACATGAATGATGCAAGTGCTGGGGCATACACTATCGGCTATGTAGATAATACAGGCGACTATAGCTTTGGCATATAGACTAGAGCTGATGCATGCTTGATGAGACACTAGATTTAATTAAACTAATGTGATAAATTGAAAATATCGTTATTTGCAAAAAGGGTATTTACTGAGATATCAGTGTTTCTTGTTATGACTCTATTGACAAAGTTTGATATGCTTTGTTAAATTTGTCTTTGCATCATAATAAGTGGTGTAGAATGCCCTTGTAGCTCAGTCGGTAGAGCACCACCATGGTAAGGTGGGGGTCGGCGGTTCAAATCCGCCCGAGGGCTCTTTTTATCAAAACTGACGGATAACGTCTAGGAGAAGTATTATGGCAGGTAAGAAGAAAGGGCCAGTAGAGAAAATTGCTCTTCAGTGCACAGAGTGTAAGCAGAAGAATTACACAACTGAGAAGAATCGTCGTAACACACCAGAGAAGCTTGAGCTTATGAAGTATTGCAAGTTTGAACATAAGCACACTCTGCATCGTGAAACAAAGATCAAATAAGTAAGTTTTAGACTAAGCATTCGAGGTACGAGTGGGCCGATAGCTCCAACGGTTAGAGCACTGGTCTCCAAAACCGGGTGTTGGGAGTTCGAATCTCTCTCGGCCCGCTGGTACCTCGAGTATTGTAAGGAGTATCAAATGAAGAAAATCGGAAGATATTTCAAGGAATGTTGGCTTGAAATGAAGAAGGTTTCATGGCCAAGCAGACAGATGGTTCTGCATTCAACTTGGGTTGTAATCATTTCTACATTAGTCTTTGCGATTGTACTTGGACTTGTTGATACTGTTCTTGGTCTTTTGCTTGATCTGATCTTCTAAGGACGGAAAAATGGAAAAAGGCTGGTACGTAGTTCATACATATTCAGGATATGAGCAGAAGATTGAGAGAATCATCAATAAGCTCAGAGAGAATGACCCAGAGTTCAATCAGCATTGCACAGGCGTTTCTGTTCCAATGGAAACTGTCAATGTGCTCACTGAAAAGGGTGAGAAGAAGACTGAGCTCAAGAAGGTTCTTCCAGGCTATATTCTAGTTGAACTTGATCTTTCTGAAGATTCTTGGAGAACAACAACTGCAACTATTGCGAGAATCCAGGGCGTTACAGGCTTCTTAACCGCTGATAAAACAGGTAAGAATCCTCCAAGACCTCTATCTGCAAGAGAGCATAAAGAGATTATGGTTCGTACTGGAGCAGTTCCTGAAGAGAAGTCCTTTAGACCAAAGCAGGACTTCAATAAGGGAGAAGAGGTTAAGGTTACAGCTGGACCTTTTGCATCCTTTAATGGAACTATTGACGAGATTGACCTTCAGAAGGGTAGACTTCGTCTTTCAGTTCAGATTTTTGGTCGCTCTACACCTGTTGAGGTTGACTTCACACAGGTAGAAAGAATTCCTGTCTGATAAAGATAGGATTTCTGATTTTTATTATCTTAATTTAAAAAAAATCTCCCTTGCTAAGTTTTAGTGAGGTGGGAGCCCACCGTATGGTGAGCGTTAATACCAGCGTGGAATTTGAAATATCGGTCAACTCAGACAAAATTCCAGCGTAAGGAGAAAGAAAATGGCAAAGAAGAAGGTTACCGCAGTAATCAAGCTTCAGTGCCCTGCCCAGAAGGCCACACCAGCACCTCCAGTAGGTCCTGCTCTCGGTCCTCATGGTGTCAGCGCACCACAGTTTGTCCAGCAGTTTAACGACAAGACCAAAGGTTTTGAAGCTGGACTCATCATCCCTGTTATCATCACTGTCTACTCTGATAAGAGTTTTACTTTTATCTTAAAGACTCCACCGGCAGCAGTTCTCATCAAGAAGGCTCTCGGGCTCCAGACAGCCAGCGGCACACCTAACAAGACAAAGGTCGGCAAGTTGACTGATGCCCAGCTTACTGAAATTGCTCAGACAAAGCTTGAGGATCTTAATGCTTACGATATCGAAGCAGCAAAGAAAATCATAGCTGGTACAGCTCGTTCAATGGGCGTTGAAGTGGAGAAGTAAGATGAAGAGAGGTAAGAAATATCAGGAAGCAGTAAAAAAGGTTGACAGAAACAGAACCTACAGCTTTACAGATGCAGCTACACTCGTTAAGGATTGCTCTTTTGCAAAGTTCAACGAGA
This sequence comes from Flexilinea sp., assembly GCA_963638635.1. Classification (GTDB taxonomy): domain Bacteria; phylum Spirochaetota; class Spirochaetia; order Sphaerochaetales; family Sphaerochaetaceae; genus Ornithospirochaeta. The sequence continues at coordinate 13,286 of CAVHSB010000008.1, read as the reverse complement.
CAGTAGAACTTGCTGTTAAGCTTACTCTCAAGAAGAGCCAGTCGGTTAGAGATACAGTCGTTCTCCCCAACCAGTTCTCCGCACAGAAGAAGGTTCTTGTCTTCGCTAAGGGTGACAAGGCTGAAGAAGCTAGAGCAGCAGGAGCAGCATATGTCGGTGACAGCGACCTCATCGATCAGATTAAGGGTGGCTGGATGGATTTCGACGTAGCAGTTGCAACTCCTGACATGATGAAGGAAGTTGGTAAGCTCGGTCCCATCCTCGGACGTAGAGGCTTGATGCCTAACCCGAAGACACAGACTGTCACCAACGACATCAAGGGAGCTCTTGCAGAATTAAGCAAGGGTCGTGTCGAGTTCCGCTCTGACAAGACAGGTGTTGTTCACCTTGCAGTAGGTAAGGTCAACATGGAAAGTGCCCAGATAGCAGAAAATGCTGTTGCTGTCCTCTCTGAAATTCTCAGAAAGAAGCCGGCAGATGCTAAGGGTGACTATGTAGTTTCTCTTGCTCTTTCTTCAACAATGGGACCCGGTGTCCATGTTGAGGTTAAAGATGCACTCGATGCTGCTAACGCATAATGGAGGTCAAGATGGAAGAATACAAGGCTCATGTCAATAAGGCCAAGGAAGATGCCGTTGCCGCACTCCGTGAAGAGTTCAGTGGCTACGATGGATACATCTTCACAGATTACAGAGGAATGACTGTCGATCAGCTTACTCAGATTAGAAAGAGTCTGAGAAAAGATGATGCAGCATATAGAGTTGTAAAGAACCGCTATGCAAAGATTGCTCTTCAGAACCTTAACAAAAACGGTGCTGAAGATCAGATGGTCGGACCTACAGCTGTTGCACTTGTCAAGGGCGATACAGCCAACACAGTTGCAAAGGTTCTCTATGCAGCACAGAAGGATGGTACAAACATCCAGGTTAAGGGAGCGCTCCTAGGAGGAGAAGTTCTCTCTGCAGATCAGATTGAAGCAATTTCCAAGCTTCCTACAAAGCTGGAACTCATCGCTTCCCTCATGGGTACGATGAAGGCACCTGTACAGAAACTCGCTGCTACTCTTCTCGCTTATGTCGAGTCCAAGGGTGGTTCGGTTCCTGCTGATAATTAATTAAATAATACGGTCTTAGTCTTCAAGTAACCTGCTAGACCGTTAAAAAAAGATAAGGAGAAGTTAATATGGCTACAAAAGAAGAAATCCTGGAATCCATCGCATCAATGAGCGTTATGGACGTGGCTGATCTCATCAAAATGATGGAAGAGAAGTTCGGTGTTGTTGCTGCAGCTGCTGCTGTAGCAGGTCCAGCTGCTGCTGGTGCTGCTGAGGCTGCTGAAGAGCAGACAGAGTTCAATGTAGTTCTTAAGTCTGTTGACGCTTCTAAGAAGATCGCTTGTATTAAGGAAGTTCGTGGTGCTACAGGTCTTGGCCTCAAAGAAGCTAAGGACCTCTGCGAAGCTGGCGGCGTTCTCAAGGAAGGCGTTAGCAAGGAAGAGGCTGCATCACTCAAGGCTAAACTTGAGGCTGCTGGCTGCGTAATCGAAGTAAAATAACATCTTCAATATTATCCAGGTTTGACCTGGAAGCTATGCCATCGGGACCCGATGGCATAGGTGTCTTATTAGAAACCCAATAAAATGAAGCATTTTAGCTTCAGAATGTCCTAAAAGGGATGTTCTTATGGAGGTACAATGATGGCCGGCAACGGTAAAGCCTTAAAAAGAGTAGACATTGGTTCTGAGCTCCCAGAAGTATGTGAGCTTCCAAATCTTATTGGTATTCAGACCGAGTCTTATAATAAATTCTTGCAGCTTGATAAGCTTGCTAATAACGAGGCGCCAGATCCAAATCTTGGTCTAGAGAGCGTCTTCAGAAATACTTTCCCAATCACAAGTCCTAGCGAGGATATGTCCGTCACATATGGTGGATATACCGTTGATATGGATGGTATTAAATATAGCGAAACAGAGTGCAAGAAGAAGGGACGCACATTTGGTGTACCTGTAAAGGCAAAGATTGCTCTTGAAACTAAAAATGGAGAAATCAAGGAAAAGGAAATTTTCTTTGGAGATTTCCCGTTGATGACCGATCGTGGTACCTTCATCATCAATGGCGCTGAGCGTGTAATCGTTTCTCAGATTGTAAGAAGCCCAGGAGTTGTATTCAAGAAGGGTAAGAAGGAGGATGCTTCTTCTCTCTACTATGGTACTCTCTATCCATATGCTGGAACAAAGCTAGAGTTTGTTCTTACAAGAAAGAACGAGAAGACTGACCCAACAAAGAAGGGTGAGAATACAGCTGCTGTTGAAAGAAAGAAAGTAAATAATATCATTCAGGTATCTATTGGCAAGAAGCCGTTCCTCGTTACCTTCTTCCTTCGTGCTCTTGGCGTTGATACAAGAGATAAGATTGTTGCAGCTTTCTACGATAAGAAGACTATCAGCACAAGCGAAGAGTATGGTGAGAATGCAAAGTTCTTCTGTTACCATGATATCTATGACGATGAGACAGGCGATATCAGATTCTGCGCAGGTGATGAATTTGGTTCTCTTGAGCTTTCTGAATTGAAGGAGAAGGGTATTGCAGAGGTTGATGTTGTTGATACTCCAGCAACAGATATCGATGCTCCAGCTCTTGCTGTTCTCAAGACCTTGAAGAGAGAGAGAATTCTTTGCTCTGCATATAAGCATGAAGATAGCGAAGAGTTCATGAACCAATATGTAGCTAATATCGTTGAAGCTTGTAAGAACTCTCTGCCTCAGAACCTTAAGACCTTCCCAGAGCCAAAGAGAATCATGGCTTATTTCCAGGAATTCTTCTTAAATGGAAGAGGCTTCGAGCTCTCAGATATCGGCCGTCATAAGCTCAATAAGAAGTTCTATGGTCTAGATGAAGATAAGTATGAGACAAAGACAACTCTCGTAGTTGGGGATGTTATCAATACTGTTAATAATCTTTCTCTATTCTGTAACGACATCATTAAGGATGATGATATCGACTCTCTTGGAAACAGAAGAGTTAGAACAGTTGGTGAGCTTCTTCTTAATAATATCACTGATGCATTTGGCCGTATGGCTAAGGCAGCTAGAGAGAAGATGAACATTGCAGATGACTCTGTGAAGCCACAGGAGGTTATCTCAATCAAGCCTATTGTTGGAGCTATTAAGGAGTTCTTCGGATCCTCACAGCTTTCACAGTTCATGGATCAGGTTAACCCACTTGCTGAGCTTACTCATAAGAGAAGAGTATCAGCACTCGGTCCTAAGGGCGGTCTTTCTAGAGCTAGTGCTAGAGCAATCTACGATGTACGTGACGTACATTATACTCACTATGGCAGAATCTGTCCTATTGAGACACCTGAAGGTTCTAACATCGGTCTTATTCTATCTCTTGCTAACTATGCAAGAATCAATGAATATGGCTTTATCGAGACTCCATATAGAAGAGTTAGAGATGGCATCGTAACAGACGAGGTAAAGTATCTCGATGCTAACGATGAGGAGAAATACAACATTGCACAGGGCAACGCTAAGATCGATCCAGCTACTGGTAAGTTCTTAGAGAGCGAAGTATCTGTAAGACACTATGGCGACTATGGTGTTGCTAAGCCTGAGGATATTTCCTGGATGGATGTATCTCCTCGTCAGGTAGTATCTGTTGCTACATCTCTTATCCCATTCCTTGAGCATGACGATGCCAACCGTGCACTCATGGGTTCAAACATGCAGCGTCAGGCAGTACCTCTAGTATTCCCAGAGGCACCAAGAGTTGGTACAGGTATGGAGCAGAGAACAGCATATGACTCAGGTGTTCTCATTAAAGCTAAGAGAGCTGGTGAGGTTATCTATGCTTCATCAACACGCATCAAGGTTCGTCCATTTGAATCAGAGATTGAGGGCGAGATTGATACATACGTTGTCCATAAGTTTGAGCGTACAAACCAGGATAGCGCAATGAATCAGAAGCCAATTGTAAACGTTGGTGATAAGGTTGAAGCTGGTGATGTGCTTGCAGATGGTCCAGCAACTCAGAATGGTGAGCTTGCTCTTGGTAGAAACATTCTTGTTGGCTTCGTTCCATGGAATGGCTATAACTACGAGGATGCTGTACTTATCTCAGAGCGTGTTGTAAGAGAAGATATCTATACATCTATCCATATCAAGGAATTCTCAATTGATATCAGAGAGACAAAGCTTGGTCCAGAGCGTCTTACAAAGGATATCCCAAACACATCAGAGAAGATGCTTGAGCATCTTGATGCAGAGGGTATCGTATGTGTAGGTACATATGTTCGCCCAGGTTCAATCCTCGTTGGTAAGGTAACTCCAAAGAGCGAGTCAGATACAACTCCAGAGGTTAAGCTTCTGAACTCTATCTTCGGTGAGAAGGCTAAGGAAGTAAGAGATAGCTCACTCAAGGTTCCACATGGAACAGAGGGTACTGTCATTGATATACAGCGTCTGAGAAAGAGCGACAAGGATGAGCTTCAGCCTGGCGTTGAGCAGACCATCAAGGTTCTTATTGCTACAAAGCGTAAGCTGAAGCAGGGCGATAAGATGGCTGGTAGACATGGTAACAAGGGTGTCGTTTCTAGAGTACTTCCAGAGGAGGATATGCCATACATGGAGGATGGTACTCCACTTGATGTATGTCTTAACCCACTTGGCGTACCTTCTCGAATGAACATCGGACAGCTTATGGAAACTCAGCTTGGATGGGCAGCAGTTAAGCTTGATAAGTGGTATAAGACTCCAGTATTCCAGTCAGCTTCAATGGAACAGATTGAGAGCGAGATGGAGGCTGCAGGTCTTCCAAAGACAAGTAAGACTACACTCTATGATGGAAGAACAGGTATCCCATTTGTTAACCCAGTATTCTGTGGTTACATCTACTACCTGAAGCTACACCATCTTGTTGATGATAAGATGCATGCTCGTTCAACAGGTCCTTATTCTCTAGTAACACAGCAGCCACTTGGTGGTAAGGCTATGTTCGGTGGTCAGAGACTTGGAGAAATGGAGGTTTGGGCATTTGAAGCATACGGTGCTGCAAATACACTTCAGGAGCTTCTGACAATCAAGTCTGATGACATGAAGGGCAGAGTACAGATTTACGAATCAATTGTTAAGGGTGAACCAACCCATACAGCATCAATGCCTGAGGCATTCAATGTACTTGTACAGGAAATCAGAGGTCTTGCTCTTGATATCTCTGTATATGACGAGAATGAGAAGCAGGTTCCGCTTACAGAGCGTGATGAAGAATTGATTGCAAAGAAAGAAAAGGGCACTTTCTAGGAGGAAAGGACGGATGAAAGAAATACAGGATTTCAGCAGCATCAGAATTAAGCTAGCATCTCCGGAGCAGATTCTTGCTTGGTCTTATGGAGAAGTCAAGAAGCCAGAGACCATCAACTACCGTTCTCTGAGACCAGAGAGAGATGGTCTTTTCTGCGAGAGAATCTTCGGAACCACAAAAGAGTGGGAATGCTGGTGCGGAAAGTTCAAATCCAATAGATATAAGGGTGTAGTATGTGACCGCTGTGGCGTTGAGGTTACAGATACAAAGGTACGTCGTGAGCGTATTGGCCATATTACACTTGCAGCCCCTGTTGCGCATATTTGGTTCTATAGATCAACTCCATCTATCATGAGCTACCTTCTTGATATCAAGAGAGCAGAGCTCATGGAGATCTTGAGCTATGAGAAGTACGTTGTAACAGATCCAGGCACAGATACAGATCTTAAGATGTATCAGGTACTCACAGAAGATGAGTATGATGCAGCTTGGGACAAATATGGTGACTCATTCAAGGCTGGAATGGGTGCCGAGGCTATCTACGACCTTTTGAAGGGACTCGATCTAGAGGCGCTTTCAGAAGAGCTCAGAGGTCAGCTTGCACAGAAGGAAGAGGCTAACAACAAGATTGATAACAAGCTTCTTTCACGTATTCGCTATTGCGAGGACTTCCTGAAGTCAGGCAATCGTCCTGAGTGGATGATCCTTAAGGTCATCCCAGTAATCCCACCAGATCTGAGACCTATGGTTCAGCTTGATGGCGGACGCTTTGCTACAACAGACCTCAATGAGCTTTATAGACGTGTAATTAATAGAAATAACCGTCTTGCAAAGCTTATTCAGATCCAGGCTCCAGATATCATTATCAGAAATGAGAAGAGAATGCTTCAGGAAGCTGTAGATTCTCTATTCGATAACTCAAAGACAACTAACCCAACTAAGGGATCCTCAAAGAGAGATCTGAAGAGCCTCTCTGATGTACTCAAGGGCAAGCAGGGAAGATTCAGACAGAACCTTCTTGGTAAGCGTGTAGACTACTCAGGTCGTTCTGTAATCGTAGTTGGACCAGAGCTTAGAATGCATCAATGTGGTGTTCCTTCTAAGATGGCTCTTGAGCTTTATAAGCCATTTATCATGCGTAAGCTTGAGCAGATGGGCGTTGCTCAGAACATCAAGAGAGCTAAGAACCTTGTAGAGCAGGAGGCTCCAGAGGTTTGGTCTATTCTTGATGAGGTTGTAAAAGAGCACCCGGTTATGCTTAACCGTGCGCCTACACTTCACCGTCTAGGTATCCAGGCATTTGAGCCTGTACTAGTTGAAGGTAAGGCTCTTAAGCTTCACCCACTCGTATGTCATGCATTCAACGCTGACTTCGATGGTGACCAGATGGCTATCCACGTTCCTCTCACTCAGGCTGCACAGCTCGAGTGCTGGACTCTTATGCTCTCAACAACCAACCTTCTAGACCCAGCTAACGGCAAGCCTATCGCTTTCCCAAGCCAGGATATGGTCCTTGGTATCTATTACATGACAAAGGAGAGAGAGGATCTTGATAGAGGCGAGAAGAGAAAGCACTTTGAGACTATTGCAGAAATAGAAGCAGCTATCGACGCTAAGTCTGTAAGCTATAACGAGAAGATCTGGTATCGCTTGAAGAAGGGACTTGAGATTGTAGATGAGAAGGGCAATGTAACAGTTGCTGATGGAAAGAGCTGGACACTTACAACTCCTGGCAGAATCATCTTCAATTCATCAATTCCAGAGGGCATTGCTTACCAGAACTATTGTCTTGGCGATAAGCAGCTTAAGAAGCTCATTGGACATACAATCAAGAATAAGAAGCCTAGCGTAGCTGTAGAGCTCCTAGACTCTGTTAAGGATATTGGCTTCAAGTATGCGACACTCTTCGGCGCTACAATCGGCCTTTCTGATATGATCGTTCCAGATGCAAAGAAGGAAATCATTGAGGAAGCTAACGATAAGCAGTCTGTAGTATTCCAGCAATATCATGATGGTCAGATTACTCAGGAAGAAAGATACAACAGAGTAATTGAAGTATGGACAGAGACAAACGAGATTCTTACTAACAAGCTTATGGAAGAGCTCAAGAAGAGCCAGCATGGCTTCAACCCACTCTTCATGATGGCTGACTCTGGTGCCCGTGGCTCTAAGACTCAGATCAGACAGCTTGGTGCGATGAGAGGTCTCATGACTAAGCCTAATGGTAAGGTTATTGACCTTCCTATTAAGTCAAACTTCAAGGAAGGACTTTCAATCATGGAGTTCTTCATTTCATCTAACGGTGCTAGAAAGGGTCTTACAGATACAGCTCTTAAGACAGCTAAGGCTGGTTACCTCACAAGAAAGCTTGTTGATGTAGCTCAGGATGTAGTTGTTTCAGAGGAAGACTGCCATACAATCAATGGTATATGGACTAGTGCAGTTAAGGATGGCGATAACGTAATCGAGACTTTGGCATCTCGTGTTGTTGGCTCATGCCCAGTTGAGGATGTTCTCCACCCATTCCTTAAGGATGAGAATGGAAACGCTGTAGTACTTGCTAAGGCTAACGTAGAGATCGATGATGAGACTGCAGAGAAGATTGAGGCAAGTGGCGTTGAGCGCGTGCTTCTAAGAACTGTTCTTACATGTGAGAGCGAGCATGGCGTATGTCGTAAGTGCTATGGCAGAAACCTTGCAACAGGCAGAACTGTAGAAATCGGTGAGGCTGTCGGTATTATCGCAGCACAGTCAATTGGTCAGCCTGGTACACAGCTAACCATGAGAACCTTCCATGTAGGTGGTACTGCATCAACTTCTACTAAGGAGAATAAGCTCTCATTTGCTTATCCAGTTATCATTCGCACTCTGAAGGGACTTATCATTGAGACAGCAAAGGGCAATAGACTATTCCCAAGAAAGGGACATCTATCTGTTAACAAGATCCTTGATGAGATTACTGGTCTTTATGACACTCTCTATGTAGAGGATGGCAAGCCTGTAGCTAAGGACTATCCACTGTATTCAAAGGATGGAGTTGATGTTCTTGCTAAGGCTAATGGTAAGCTATGCATCAACGGCGATAGAACATTTGTTGTAGGTGCTGTTACTGAGTATCCTGTTCCAGCTGGCTCTGAGCTCTTTGTAAGCGAAGGCGATGTTGTAGCTGAGGATACAGATATCATAACATTCGACCCATTCTCATCTCCAATCATTGCAGAGGAGTCTGGTTATGTTGAGGCTATGAACGACTTCGTAGAAGACAAGTCATATAGAAATGTCTTCAATGAAGCAGGAGACACAGACATGGTTGTTGTTGCCTCTGCTCATCTTGGCTCATTCCGCCCATCTGTTGTTGTAAAGACAGATGCTGGTACTCTTAATAGCTACCAGATACCAGGTGGAGCTTACATGGCTGTTAAGGCTGTTGGCGAGAGAGTTGAAGCTGGTGACATCATTGCTAAGGTTTCTAAAGACAGCACAACTACTAAGGATATTGCTGGTGGTCTTCCACAGGTTGACTCACTCTTTGAGGCAAGACATGGTAAGGTTGCATCTTCAAATAAGATCAATCCAATCATACTTGCTCGTGTAACTGGTATGGTAAAGAGCATTCAGACAACTCAGAGCTCTGGCTCTACAACAGTTACAATTGAGGATGCATTTGGTAGCCTCCACCCACATAAGGTATATACAAAGGATGCTCTTCTTCTTGTAAGAGAAGGCGATGAGGTTAAGGCTGGTGATCCACTATGTGATGAGCCTGTAACTTCAAGAGAGGTTCTTGATGTACTTGGTGAGAATGCAGTTCTTTCATTCCTTGTAAACGAAATCCAGAAGGTTTACAGAATGCAGGGCGTAGAAATCAACGAGAAGCACCTTGGTATTATCATCCGCCAGATGCTTAAGAAGGTTGAGATTCTCAGAGCTGGTGATACCCAGTTTGTTAAGATGCAGAAGGTTGACAAGATCATCTTCGATAGAGTCAACGAGGAAGCAAAGAGAGAAGGCAGAACTCCTGCTATTGGTAGACCTGTTCTGCAGGGCGTATCAGATGCAGCTCTATCTGTTGACTCATTTATTTCTTCTGCTTCATTCTTATCAACTACTAAGGTATTGACTAATGCAGCTATAGCTGGTAAAAAGGATGAGCTGAGAGGACTCAAGGAGAACGTAATCATTGGTCACTTAATCCCAGCTGGTACTGGACTTAAGAGATACAGAACTGTACGTCTCGATGAGGATGAGAAGCTACTCGAGCTCCAGAAGGAAGTTGATAAGGCAAGACGCGAGAGAAAAGCAGATCTGCCTGAAGACGATGATCTGGATGTAGAGGAAATTGCAGATATGAAGACTGTGGGAGAGCCTGTCGATATAGACGAGCCAATTGATGAAGAGTAAGCGTCTGTTGACGCTTCTCTTATGGCTCAGGATGAGTTCTCATGCTGACCACTGTTTTTAATAGATGTACTGCTTGAGCAGTGCAGTCTCGACTATGTGAGAAGTCTGAGACAAATAAATTAAGGAGTGTATCGTAAGATGCCTACTATTAATCAGCTTATAAGAAAGGGCAGAACAAGCACAAAGAGCAAGACTAAGTCTCCAGCTCTCGAAGGATGCCCACAGAAGAGAGGAGTTTGCACAAGAGTAATGACTGTTACTCCTAAGAAGCCTAACTCAGCTCTCAGAAAGGTTGCCAGAGTTCGCCTTTCAAACGGAATCGAAGTTACTGCATATATCCCTGGTATTGGCCATAACCTCCAGGAACACTCTGTAGTACTTATCAGAGGCGGAAGAGTTAAGGACCTTCCTGGTGTTAGATATCATATCATCAGAGGTTCTAAGGATACTCTTGGTGTTAATGACAGAAAGAGAAGCCGCTCTAAATACGGTGCAAAGAAGCCTAAGGCTTGAGATAGGAGGAGAAAGATATGTCAAGAAATTCAAAGACCCCTGTCAGAAAACCACAGCCTGATGCTATCTATAACAGCACAGTTGTTGAGAAGTTTATCTGCCGCATGATGGTAGATGGAAAGAAGTCTATTTCTTCAAGAATTGTTTACACAGCTCTCCAGACACTTGGCGAGAAGACAAACGAGAATGCTCTCGATGTATTCTGCAAGGCTGTAGACAATGTAAAGCCAATGGTTGAAGTTAAGTCTAGAAGAGTTGGTGGTGCTACTTACCAGGTTCCTGTTGAAATCAGAGAAGAAAGAAGAGAAGCACTCTCAATGAGATGGATTATTGCAGCTGCAAGATCTAGAAACGGTAAGTGCATGTCCGATAAGCTTGCTGATGAGCTACTAGATGCTTATAACTCTACTGGTTCAGCTTTCAAGAAGAAGGAAGATACACACCGCATGGCAGATGCAAACAAAGCTTTCAGCCACTTCCGCTGGTAGTTTTAAAGGGCCGGATAATCCGGCTCTATTTTTTTGTCTCAATAGACATGAAAAAACAGCCTTTGAATATTCATCGGCTGCTTTTCTTTGTCAAACTATTAGCAGCGCTGTAGCTATAGCAGTTATTGCAGCGCCTATTATTGCTATTATGGTGTATATCTTCCTTGAATCTGGGTCTGATTTCTCTTTTATGAGGTAATAGATACCTTCAAATAGAATGATTATGCCTATTATTATTCCAGCTATTTTCATCATCATTGTCTTTTCCTCCATTTTAGCAAGAATGCTGAATTTGTGATTACAAGCACAGAGCCTGCATTGTGCACTAGGGCTCCAACAACAGGATTCAATATGCCGGTGATTGAACCAGATAAATGTAAAGAGGAATGGAGCAATACTCCAATCAACCTTTGCGCGTCTTGGCGTAATGGTTCCGACTCTTCTCTCTATTCTGTTCTTCGGAGAGCGTCCTTCATCTATTGAGATATGCGCTATTTTATTGGTTCTTGTAGCATTCTCTGTAATGAACATACCAGACCAGAGAATAGAGGGGGACAATAAAAGCAAGCCAGTTATATCACTATTGCTTTTAGGTCTCTTCTTCGGCGGTACCTCAGATAGCATGTCTAAGGTGTTCCAGGTATATGGAGAGAGAAGCTTAGATGATTGGTTTGTAGGTATAACATTCTTCTTTGCACTGCTTATCGCAATTGTGATAATGCTTTCAAAGAGGGAGAGAATAGGTAAGACAGAGCTCATTATAGGTATATGTCTTGGTGTGCCTAACTATATTTCAACGCTATTGCTTCTTAAGGCTTTATCAAGCGTCAGTGCATATATTGCATATCCTACATACAGCGTTGGTGCGATTCTTGTTGTAATTGCATCAAGCATATTGGTATTCAAAGAAAAAATCACAAAGTGGAGCAAGATAAGCGTAGTTATGATCATCATAGCTATCATCCTGCTGAACATCTGATAAGGAGTTTATATGTATAAGGGATCAATCTTCGAGGATCTTAAGAATGGGCAGGTTATTTCCCCATGTGTATGGGACTGCTTCTCTTTGAAAGCTGTAGAGAAGACAGGCTATAAATGCTGTTTGATCAGCGGTGCCGCTGTTGCTGCTAATGCGCTAGGCCTTCCAGATATCGGGCTAATGACCTTTGATGAGCTTCTATGGGTAACAGAGAGAATTGTAAAGGCTGCTGATATTCCTGTTTTGGTTGATGCAGATGAGGGCTATGGCGATAGTCCGATCAATGTCTATCATAATATCCAGCGTCTTGTTGATGTCGGAGTAAAGGGCTTTACTCTTGATGATGGAATGGGTGTAAGAGGCTTCACTAGACTTGAAGAGAGCTTCAAGACAGGAAAGAAGCCATACGATGTACAGCCTATGGATAAGTACCTTGCTAAGGTAAAGGCTGCTTTGGCTGCTATTGATGGTGCTGATTGTGTATGTATTGCAAGAACAGAGTGTCTTCCAGTGCTTGGCTTTGAGGAGGCTATGGAGCGCTGTCAGAGATCTGTTGATCTTGGAGCTCCTATGACACTCATCAACAGAATAAGCACGCTAGAGGAGTGCAAGATGGTTGGAGAGAAAGTAGATGGATGGAAGATGTATCCGGATATCACAGTAGATAAGAATGGTAAGAGCATCGTATCCTGTGAGGAAATCTATCCATATGGCTTCAATTATGTAACAATGCATTACCTTGAAAAGGGTGCTATGTGGGGCATGATTGATTATGGCAAGCATAACTTTGAAGCGAAGAATACAGAGTATTCCTATAACCATACCTGGGGTGGTGGATACACCAAGGATGAAATCAGAAGCTATTTAGGATCTGGAGAGAAAGAGTGGCTTGAAATGGAAGCTGATTTCTATAGAAGCGTTCTTAAAAAGTAAAGTTCAATATATTGGGGCCCTTGAAAAAAGAGCCCCTTTGCTTTTGTGGTATGAAGAAATAATCCTTTTCTCTCTCGCGGAAAAATTTGATCAGAGATTTTCTTCGATTGCCTTAGCTAGCTGATCTGCGCAGCTTGTATTCTTGAAGCCACAGGTATTGCCTTTGAGAATATCTGCTATTTCTTTAGCATCTTTTCCTTCACAAAGCCTGCCGATGGCCTTTAGATTGCCATTGCAGCCTCCGACGAATGATAGGTTATGGATTTTATTGTTCTCATCTAATTCAAAGGAAATAGATGATGAGCATACGCCCTTTGTTCTATAAGTTATGTTTTTCATGCTGTTCTCCTTTGAAAAATATAGCTTTAACCAACCTTAATGGCAAGAATATTGCTAATCCTTATATTAATATATAGGAAATCCTTTGAGCGAAAATAATAATTTAAAAGCATGTTGACAATGTTTTATCTTTCATATACATTATACAAGGTGTCGCTATGGGGACAGTTTGTTTCCATGCCGGCAAAGAGCCAAACCGATTGCTTCTTGTGGATTGGGTGGTTCCGGATAAGTAGGTTTTTTTATAACTTATTAACGTATGTCGCTGAACTAGTATTCATCGACCTCTGGAAACACTAAATCTCGAAATAGCAATCAGCTGTCTCTGTAATTG
>CAVHSB010000007.1:23407-25285 GCA_963638635.1 Flexilinea sp. | reverse complement strand
TGCTTGTTCTCAGCATCTAAAGTATATAGATATCCAGTAGAGCTAGAATATGCGAGGAGCTTGTAGTTTGATCCGCTATTAGCAAATGCTGCGACTTTTTCTACCGCGTAGCTTGATCTATCGAATTTATAAACCTGTATCTCTGATGTCGAAGATGAAAGCTTTACAAGTGCTAATATGTAGTTTTCTCCGATTACTGCTAACCCGGAAATATCTCCACCCGTATCAGCTACACCTGCAAAACGATTTACTGTTCTAGTGCTTCCATCAGCTTCCTTTAAGTATGAATACAGAATAATAAAGCCTTGACCTATTGCTGTTGCTGCAACAGTAGTGCCATTTGTCGCTGTTAGAATATTACCTCCATCGTATGAGACGCCGTACATCTTAGCATTCGGATAAGAATTGAGATTATAAGCAACATAGTTAGACCAATCACCAGAGGATGATCCTGCAGCACTATTGAGCAGTAAAACGCCCTGCGCATATGTATCTGGATTATAGCCATGTGTGAATATGTACTTAGAATCTGCAAGATACGCAGCATATCCGAAGTTTGTTATAGTGCTAACGCTTGTTGCCTGTGCACCTATAGATACTAGTGCCTTGTTATTGAGAAGAGCACTATTTGTATTGTATTGGTAGGTTGCAATTAACGGACCATCACATAAAAGCGTCGCATTGAGTGTTCCTCTTTGTGGTTCTCCATAGAATACTACATCCTTCACCTCATACTTATAGTTCCAGCTGGAATCTGTAAGTGCTTGGCTTTGACTGATCTTATAGCTTGTCTCGCTCATCAATAATGTCTGCAGGTATTTTCTGTCTCTGCTTAGAAGCATGATGTTATTAGTCTTTGTCTTGTCATTATCTGGGACAATCTTAACAAGAGTTCTTCCGCTTAGCATTAGATTATCATCACCCTTATAGGTATTGAGCCTGTAAGGAAGCCCCTTGAATAGGTTAGCTGCAGTGAATGTTATAGCATCTGACCCTAGTGAGCCATTATGCTCTGTAGCTACTACTACATCAAGTCTATGGTCTCCAGGTTCTGGCTTTAGCGTTATCGTTCTTCCGCTTCCTATGCTTACCCCATCAAGATACCATTCACAGCTGAGGCTTGCATCTGTGATATTGCTAGTAGTTATCTTGACTGTGGCATTTATAGACTCTCTTGATGGAATAAGCTCTGTTATTCCTTCAATCTTGCATTCAATAGGTACACTGGTAAGATTTGAAAATCCTACCTCAGTGTTGATGATTTTATCGAGTCCTAAGGATATTGTACCTTTAGTTGTAACTCCATTAGATATTCTTATTGCTTCTGTGAAGCCGCCGACCTTAGTGCTATCTGAATAAAGCGAGCCTGTCATTACATAGCTGCCAGCGTCCAATGAGCTCATCTGAAGAGAGTAGGTATAATCACTGTTCTTTATGAGCTTATCTGTGAGCATTATGACCTCATCGCTCCCTTGAGCCTTCATAGATGCTTCAAGCTTTGTGTTGGTTATACGATTATTGTCCCATCTGAATTCGAGATCAAGGTTGCCCTTGCCATATAGGTCGGTAAGGCTTACCTCTATCAGATTGTTTGCAGCGCTTAGCATTATCTTATTCTCTCCTGTTGCTATGATAGTGCCATCGTTGTTCTTGCCTTCAACTCTGATTGTCCATTCTCCTATCTTGAGTCCCTCTAATGTCGTTGAGTCACTGTAGACAGTCTTCTGGATCCCACTCTTTCCATCAGGACCTGTCGTGTAAATGACAAAGGTCTGTATGTTAAGCTGAGATGCAGTTGGACTTATAGTTCTTTTCCCTCTGTCTATATTGACTCTTAGGGATGTTCTGCTCTCTCCAGCCTAGCAGGAAAGCAATGCC
>CAVHSB010000007.1:0-23375 GCA_963638635.1 Flexilinea sp. | reverse complement strand
TATTTTCTATTTGCAAAATTTTCGATTTTTGCTACTTTTCTGACAAAATATTTTTTTTCATATATATTTAGCTCATGAAAAAATTGCTTTTGCTCTTGCTTGTTGCTCTCTTTGGAGGGTTTGTTTACTTCATATATTTCAAAGGCCTTATATATTGGCAGTTTCTCCCAGCCTTGGCTGCTGTTGTCGCTCTATACTACGTTGCAGCTACTGTTGTTACGAAATCAATGGTAAAGAAGGTATTAGGCGATGAGGAATTCTTTATAACAAAAGGATCTATTCCTGCTAAAGATCAGAAGGAGCTTATCGTAGGAGCTCTTGTAATCACAAAAAATGACATACTTTTCTATAAAAGAAAGGATGCTTTTGGCGGTGTAGCTCTTATTTATTCGGCTAATGTAAATGCTCTCGAGACATATACTATAGACAGAGTTGATGATGTTCATAATGGTATTATCTTCCGTTTTAGTGGCGATGAAGAGGTAAAAATCGGAGCTTATGGAATGTCGAAGAAGGAGAGTGAAATGAGGCGTATATTGGGCTGGGACTAGTTCAAAGCTGTCCGGTTTTACCCCCTTTTTAGAGTCTTCTCAGCACTTTAAGCTCACTGTATGAGAAGACTTTTTCTATTATTATTGGTTTTCATTTTATCTTTATCATCGCTATCTGCAGCGTTCATGATAGGCACTGACTTACGAGCTATAGACTCTGCATTTTTTGATTCAATGAGAATCGATTTAGAGCCATCCTATAGATACAATGACTTGAGATTCTCAATCCCGCTCTCTTTTTCTATGAGCTATAGCGAGAGTCTCTATTTCCTTGATGGTGGCTTTTCTGTTGCGCTATATCCCTTTGATTCGCTTGGACTATATCTTGGTGCAACGCTATTTTCGGCTGGCTACATCCTAGGCGATTTAGAGCTTGATGATAACTTTATCATATCCTCAAAGGCTTTTGTTGGATGGAGCTTTCTATTCCCATATTTCTATATTGAGCCCAGGCTCACCTTCTTTGATCTCTTCTCAGAAGCAGATAGCTCTGCATCACTTATCAAAAGTGGAATACGACAATACTCAAAGTGCAGGTTGTCGCTATATATAGGAACTCATTTCTGAAAAAGGAGAAATTTATGATCAAAACTATTTTCAATCGTGTCATTGCCATCTTATTGATTGCCTTGACTCTCTCCTCGTGTGCTGTTCCTGCAACAGCAGGACCTGGTAAGCCTAATAGCTCTGTATTGTCTTCAACGACAGCTAGAGCTATTGATGATTGTCTCAATGAGTACAGATGCTATCTTGAGGACGAGTTTGGAGAGCTTGAGTCTATTGGAACTCTTACAGGAGAAGAGGTTGTAAGACGAGCATTAGAGGAAGAGAACGGTGAGAGGTATGTCAACTTCTGCTACCTAACCTGTACTGAAGGCTTTTCAACAACTGATGATGTCTTCTCTGCTGCTGAAGGACTTATAAGCGATGATGAGATGGCTAAGCTCAAGGAGGATAGCCAGGAGATAGAGCGCAGGCTATTTGAGGCTTATGAGCCAGAGATGAGGAGGCTATCTGCTGCGCAGCAGGAGGCATTTGCAAAGGATCTCAGAAAGCTTGTTGTAAAGGCAGTAGTTCTTTTAACTGCATCTATTGTGTATGCCGTCATTCCTAATTCGATGTTCTGGGGTAAGCTATCTGCAGCTATCGCACTCGCAACTGCAGCTGGAATAATCTCAAGTACTCTTTTGAGCATAATTGAGTATTACAAGAGTGAGAAGAAAGCCAATAGCAAGCTTACAATGACAGAATGGCTTAAGGAGGTAACTACAGAGCCTGCTCAATCTGCAGCGCTAGCAACAGGCATAATAGCTACCGGAACAGCTGTATCGCGAACGCCATTTGCTACGGCTGTTATTCTTGGAATCTTTGCGCTTGTTGGTATTGTGGATGACTTCAAAGCTATGCTTGCAACATATAATATGAACATCTAGAACTACAGCTTTTCTTGAAATTATCATATGATGTATTCATTAGGAGTTAAATATGATTGATTTTACAGAAGATCTGAAGCGAAGATTCATTTACTATACAACATTTGACACTCAATCCGATCCTTCAAAGTGTGGAGATCTAAGACCTACTACATGTGGTCAGGAGGTTCTGCAAAGAGAGCTTAAGAAGGAACTTGAAGAGTTAGGCCTTGATGTATATTACGGAGAAGAGAAGGTTGTAATGGGCACATTGAAGGGTAATATAGATGCCCCAGCTATAGGCTTTATAGCCCATGTTGATACAGCTGATGATGTTCCAGGTAATGGCGTTAAGGCTAATTTAATCTCTCCTTATATGGGCGGTGATATTGAGCTTAAGAATGGTACTGTAATAAAAGCAGCTGAGGATGAGGATCTGGCTCTATATGTCGGAAGTGATATCATAACAAGTGATGGCACAACGCTTCTAGGCTCTGATGATAAGGCTGGTGTTGCTATTATAATGGAGGCAATCAAGTATCTTAAGGTTCATGGCGAGATCAAGCATGGTCCGATTGAGGTCTATTTCACACCAGATGAGGAGACAGGCTTTGGCATGGCAAAGTTCCCTTATGATAGAAAGCAGTCTGTCATTTGCTATACAGTAGATGGCGGCCGAGAGAATGAGATTGAATCAGAGTGCTTCAATGCAGCAACTGTGAGCGTAGCTATAAAGGGTGCATCAATCCATCTAGGCTCTGCTAGAGGCAAGCTTGTTAATGCTGTAACAATCATGAGCCAGATAGTATCCACTCTCCCACAGGCTGAAAGCCCAGAAGCAACCGATGGACGCTATGGCTACTATTGCCCACTAGAGGCTGAGGGCACTGCAACAGATGCTCATTTGAATATTTTCATAAGAGATTTTGATCTGAAATCCTTTGAAGAGAGAATTGAGAATACTAAGGCTCTTGTAAATGCCATTGCTGCTATATATAGAGGCAAGGCAGATATCAAGGTAACAGTCAGCTATCATAATATGTCAGAGGCTAATAAGAAGAATCCTAAAGCCTTAAGCTCTATCTTCGATAGCGGTAA
This sequence comes from Flexilinea sp., assembly GCA_963638635.1. GTDB lineage: Bacteria > Spirochaetota > Spirochaetia > Sphaerochaetales > Sphaerochaetaceae > Ornithospirochaeta. The sequence continues at coordinate 20,314 of CAVHSB010000007.1, read as the reverse complement.
GAAGCTTGGAATGGAGCTTTATGAGCAGATAATCAGAGGCGGCACAGATGGTGCAAGACTTGCTGAGACTGGAACTCCATGTCCTAATCTCTTCACAGGTGGCCATAACCTCCATTCTCTAAAGGAATGGGTTAGCGTGAATGCTATGAATAGCTCTGCTAATCTCGTTCTTGGAATCATTGACTATTGGACACGTTAAATGAAGAGATTCCTTCTTTTTCTTCTAGTAGCTACCTCATTAGCTAGCGCATTCGGAGCTATCACGTACGATAGCTCTGTGCCTGATGCCCTTATAGCTTCCTTTGATAGAGAATATAAGAGAGCAATAGATGGCAGAGATGAGATTGACATAGCTATTACAGACTATGAGGAAGAGAATATAGAGGAAGGAATATATTTGATTGCTGAATACAAGGCTGGAGAGGCGGAGGTGAGGCTCGAAGGCTTTGGCGAGGCTATAGCTGATGCTTATAGCTCTATAGCAGGCTCTCTCTATTCAATGCTCTACTACAATAAGGAGCTCTATAGCAATGAGAGCATGATTTTAGATTATGCATATAATGGAAGCTATTCTGCTAAGGCTACAGGCTTCAGACGTGGACAGCGCTTGGCTCTTTATGACAGCAGCGACAAGATAAGAGGCATTTTCTTGATATCTGATCACTACAATGACTATGATAATCTTAAGCCGCTTTATATTAACAAGGCACTTCCGGGAATGAAGCTTAAGAGAGTTTCAAGCTTTGATTGGAATTTGGATTATTCTCTATCACTTCCAATTGAGGAGCACTATCTATCATTTTCTGCTGGAAATACATCCTGGATATATCCATTCAGACCATTTATCATAGCATCCTTCTCAATTGATCAATTATATAGAACCTATGGCGTATATGGCGGTATAGGATTAAGTGCGAAGGCATCGCTCTCAAGCATGATACCTTTCTCTTTCACATTGATTGAGGAGGGCTCTATTGGTGCAGATGCATCACTCTTATTCAACTTTATCGATAGAAGGTTCTATGGAAGCTATTCAATTTATTATGAACATAGAGCCTTTTCATTCCTTTCATGGAGAATAGGCTATAATTTCACTCCATCATCCTTCAAAGCCATTACAATAGGCTTAGGCGGTAATCTATGAAGAGAATATCGATATTGCTAATATCCCTAGCACTCATTATCTCCTGTACATCTCTAGATAAAGGCTCTGTTCCGTCATGGGTGAATAGCGAGCCTAGAATATTTGGCTCTGCTGTATTTGTCGCTCAAGGTGAGGGCCCAACGAGAGATGCTGCAAGAACAGATGCTTATGACAATGTTCTCTCTAAAATGGGTGAGATGCTTGGTCGCAACCTGTCTTCGCTTTATTTAAGAGAGCTTCTTTCAAAGAAGGCAATTGCTGATCTATCTACATCTGTAGAGGGTGAGTACATCTACAAAGAGAATGATAAGTACATAGGCTATGTAATGACAGTTACTCCTAACAGAATCTTCAATGACTCAAGATCTCCTGAGTATCTTGCACTCCTTGATAGAGAGAGCAGGATAAAGAGCAAACTTGATGAGTCTATAGCGCTATATAGCGAGAATAGGGATATAGATGCAATTGATAGTCTATTGGATGCGATTATCATATCGCTCGAGGGTAGTACAAACAATCCAGACTATTCAAAGGAAGCTCTTAGAGATAGGGCTATAGCATATATATCAAAGATAAAAATAACAGCTGAGAATAAGAAAAAAGCCAAGGATGAGTGCACTATAAAGGTAAAAAGAGATAAGGGATTATTCTCTCCTGCTATTGTCTCTGGCTATATTGAAAGCAGATATAGCTCTGTAAATTCAGATGGTGCTTCATCTAGTGAGTACTTTATTTCAACGACAGATAAGAAGGGTAAATTCACCTTCATGAGAACAAATCCTTATGTGTTCTTCTCTTCCTCCTTCACCTTCAAGCCATATTTGGATAAAGAAAAGCTCGATAGGATAGAGAGAAATTCAGAAGAGGCCTTTCTTTCTCCTCTTTATGAGGCATCAGAGAGAGTATCGTTAGTCTATGACTATAAGCGAAATGCAGATCTAAGTTCCTGGGCTGTATCTCTATCGTCTTATGATCTCAATGGCAATCTACTGAATAAGGAAACTATATTCACTCCTCTTAATGACCAGATGAGGCTTGTTGGCATTGATTCGTTTTATGCTATAGAAGGCTATGGAGAGGAAAGCATCGAAGACTTTGAGGTTCTGAGTCGTGTATTTGCAGATAGAGAGCTTTATTTCGTACTCAGATCCGGTGTTGTAGATATTGCAGGATCTGCTGGTAAGTCATATGTGAGAATAGACTCTTCACTGACGCTCTATGATAGAGATGGCAACGAGCTTAAAAGCAGAGCATACAGCGTTACTGGAATCGGAGATAGCTTCAATGACGCAGAGAGTGATGGTTTTGCTAGGGTTGCTAGACTCAGTGCAAACTTCTTTCTTGAAGAGCTTTGATTATATATTCGCACTCATTTGTTATTAGAATAGGTGTGCCCTTATAGCTATGCCTTAAGTGCTTTATCGTTATCGACAGTCAATGGGACAATAGGGTAGCTCTTCTTGCTCCTTTGGAGTGTTATATCTAATCTTTAGGCTTTAAACCTTGAAGCAGAGAAAAACGGAACATCTAGATGTTCCTCGATGAGATCAATGCTGAAATCGAGGGTTAGAGGCTTTTCATCAGCAGCTCTAGCCTTCAGCAGCATCTAAGAGATCCTTTATCTCCTCCTTCCAGAGACTCTCATCAGGTGTTTCAAGAATCAAAGGAATTCCTTTAACTTCATCTCTTCTTACTAGCTCTATAAAAGGAGCTAGGCCTATTAAGCCCTTTCCGAGATTGTCATGTCTGTCTTTATTTGATGCTAATGAGACCTTTGAATCATTTAGGTGCATTCCAAATAGCTTATCCTTGCCAACAAGAGAGAAGAATTCATCAAGCACCTTATTCACATCGCTCTTAACATCGTAGCCAGCGCCAAAGAGATGAGCTGTATCGAGCGTAAAGCCGATTCTATCCTTATGCCTAGAGCTTTCTAAAAGAATTAGAAGCTCTTCGAATTTGCATCCGATTATAGTACCTGCACCAGCAGTATTCTCTATAGCTATTCTGAGATCAGGGTGTGCATCAAGCACCTCATCAATCATATTTATAGATCTCAATATTCCATCCTTTCTATCGCCTTCCTTATAAGCACCAGGATGGATGTTTATGATATCTAAGCCAAGGGAGGTAATTCTATCAGCCTCATCATTGAAGAGCCTTAGTGACTTCTCTCTTAAAGCTGGATCTGGAGACGCTGGGTTGATAAGATATCCTGCATGAGGCAATATTGCTTTAGGTGAGTATGAGTACTTCTTCAAGTTATCCTTGAACAGCCTTATATCCTCCTCCTTCAAGGCAGGACTAGACCATTGTCTTTGATTCTTAGAGAAGATAGCAAAGCCTGTTGCTCCAAGTGCATTAGCTCTCTCTACAGCTAATGCTATAGAGCCTGATATCGATACATGTGGACCTATAAATAACATAGACAAATAGTATTCATTGAGCTTTCAAGTTGCAAGCATCGTTTGCTATACTCATCTCATGCATAACTTTGAGAAAAATGGTTTTACATTGATAAGTGAGGATGAGATTCCATCCTATTCATCTAAAGGATATCTTTTGAGGCATAAAAGCGGCTTCGAGGTATATTGGCTTAAAAATGATGATAAGGAGAGATTCTTCTCATATACGATATATACTCCTCCCTTTGATAACTCAGGTGTCTTTCATATCTTAGAGCACACTCTTTTAACTGGATCTGAGCGCTATAAGGTGAGAGATCCCTTTATGGGCATGATACGAAACAGCTGCAATACGTTTCTTAACGCTATGACAGGACCAGATAGAACTTACTTTCCAGCGGCAAGTCCTGTAAAGAAGGACTTTGACAATATATTCAAGGTATATACAGATGCTTTATTTGCACCCCTATTGAGGAGAGAGTCCTTCATGCAGGAGGGTATTCGCATAAGCTCTAAAAACGGTATGCACTTTGAGGGTGTGGTTTTTTCTGAGATGCAGGGCGATATATCACAGCATGAGAGCGTAGTATCTGCAGCTAGCACAAGGCCTTTATTTGATGATGCATCTCCTTATAGATATGAATTTGGTGGAAACCCACCAGATATTCCGACTCTCACCTATGAGAAGTTCATAGAGACATATAAGAAGCACTATGTTCCAGCAAATATGACATTGTTCCTTTATGGGGATTTAGAGCTAGATGAATATCTTGATTTTTTAAATAGAGAGTATCTTGAGGAAAGAGACCCTGGAAAAAGAATAGAGAGAACACAGCTTACATCAGCTTGGGATAGCCCTAGAAAGTATAAGGATTACTCAAGTGGAGATGAGTCAACTGTAATGGTTTCATGGCTATTGGAGAGAGCTGAGGATAAAAGATTTGCAACAATGCTCTCTCTTATTGTAGATATTCTTCTTGGAAATCCTGGCTCTCCATTATATAAGGCTATAACTGACTCAGGGCTTGGAAAGGATCTATCCTCAGAGAGTGGGCTATCTGATTCCTATAGAGAATTCATATTCTCAGCGGGGCTTGTTGGAGCTAAAGAGAATGATGCAGCTAAGATTGAAGAATATATAGTAGAAAGCCTGAAGTCTATTGCAGATAAAGGACTCGATAAAAAGGCTGTAAATGCAGCTATAAGACGAATGGAGTTCAAGATCAAGGAGATTCCTTCAGGACTTCCCCAGGGCTATAGATTGTTCTTCACTCATATCGATAAGGGCTGGGCATATGGAAGAAGTCCATCAGATATGCTGAGAAGCGTTGAGACTATAGATGAGATAAAGAGAGAGAATGAAGAGAATCCACGTCTCTTTGAAGATTGGATACTCAATAATCTCGTAAATAATAAGCATAGGCTGCTTTCTGTTGTTATGCCATCAGAAGAAGGGGATGGAATGATGGCGAAGAAGATAGAGTCTCGACTTCAAGAGCTTAAGGGGACCTATAGAGAAGAGGATGAGAAGCGCTTTGATGAGTTTGAAGAGAGTGAGGATAGCTTAGAAGCAATAGCGACCTTACCACGTCTTTCTTCCTCAGATATTCCAAATGAAAGAAATGACATAGCTCATATTGAGGATGGAAGAATAATCTACAATAGATTTACAACTGGCGGCATTGTCTATTTTGATATCTCATTCGATATCTCAGATTTAAGCTTAGGTGAGCTTGAGGATGCTGAGGTGCTTTCTAGGCTTATGGGAATGTGTGATGTCGGAAATCTTTCTTATAGTGATTTCCTGACAGAGCTTAATTACAGTACTGGCGGTGTATCCTTCTCTGTTGATGCTGGCACAGATTGCAATGGAGAGCTTAAGGTGTACTTCATAATGAGGATAAAGCTTCTTGATGAATATGTTAAGGAAGCCTTTAAGCTGCTAGCGATGCTTATAAAGGAGCTGAGAGTAGATTCAAAGGAGAGAATCAAAGCGACTCTTGTAGATATTGAGAGCGGGTACCAGAGCTCTGTATTGAGAAGTGGCCATACATTTGCAATATCTTTAGCAGAAGCAAGCTTGTCTGATTCTCTTTATTTGCAGGAAAAGCTTCAGGGACTCTCTTTTTGGTTCAGAGTAAGAGCTATGATGAGTGAAATAGATGAGCTTCCATCTCGCTTATCATCTCTTATGAATAGAATATTTACAGAATCCAGAATAACCTTTCATGCTGCCTTTGAGGAGAAGTCAGAGAAAGATGTCCTAAAAGAGATCAAGGCATTTATAGATAGTCTTCGTAAAGACGATTGCAAGAAATTTATTTCCTCTATAAAGAGGGACGCTATAGATGTGCTATATAGTGCTAAGACGCCTGTATCATATTCTGCTTTAGCTGCACTATCAGCTACATTTGGAACTATAGAGCATGCAAAAGAGAAGTTGTTCCTATCTATTACCGGCTCTAATGAGATATGGGCCTTGATAAGAGAAAAGGGCGGAGCATATGGCGGCGGAGCTCTTGTGGATAGCAATGAGGATGTAATGGTCTTCTATACATACAGGGATCCTAGATTGAAGGAATCCTTAGATGACTTTGTGAAGGCTGTCAAGGAGCAGGCCTTGAATGAAGCAAATATAGAGGATGCAAGGCTTGCAGTTCTATCACGGGATGTAAGACCACTATCTCCAAGCGTTAAGGCCTATATGGACTTCAAGCGCTATCTATATAAGATAAGCGATGATGAGAGATTCAAGAATAAGACTATGATGCTGACTCTCACAAAGGATGAGATTGAAGGTGTTCGAGGTGAGATATTGAAGGCCTTAGAGCATAGCTCAATTGGCGCTATAGCTAGTGAGAGTGCTATAAAGAGTCTTGGAGAAAGGGTGAAGAAGCTTCCATTGTGATTTATAATAGAGAAAACGGAGGTTCTGATGAAATATATTGGCGCTTTAGACCAAGGCACTACAAGCACACGCTTCATTATCTTTGATAGTGAGAATAATATTGTTTCCTCTTCTCAGAAGGAGCATAGGCAGATTTTCCCTAAGCCAGGCTGGGTTGAGCATGATCCAGAAGAGATTTGGAGAAATGTTGAAGATATTATAAAGGATGCACTTGAGAAGGCTGGCCTCAATGGCTCAGATATTTCAGCACTCGGCATAACAAATCAAAGAGAGACTATAATCGCCTTTGATAGAAAAACAGGCAAATGCTATCACAATGCTATTGTATGGCAGGATCTCAGAGGAAGCGACTACATCAATAAAATGAAGGAAAGCGTTGATGAGGGCTTCATAAGAGAGCATACAGGCCTTTTGTATTCTCCTTATTTCTCTGCCTCCAAGATAAGATGGCTTATAGAAAATGTCCCAATAATCCGCAAAAAGCTTCAAAGCGGCGATTGTGTATTTGGAACTATAGATGCATACCTGACCTATAAGCTTACTGGTGGAAGGTCATTCATAACAGATGCAACTAATGCATCTAGATATATGCTGATGAATATTGAGAGCCTCAAGTGGGATGATGAGATGCTAGCTCTCTTTGGGATACCTAAGGACTCTCTTCCTGAAATAATGTCCTCTTCTGGTGTTATCTATGGCTATACCGAGGAGGATGGTCCATTTGGAGCAGCAATTCCAGTTGCAGGTATTTTAGGCGATCAGCAGGCTGCTCTATTTGGCCAGGCCTGCTTCAATGAAGGTGAGAGCAAGTGTACATATGGTACAGGCTGCTTCATGCTTTTGAATACTGGAAAGAGAAGATGTATATCTGAGCATGGACTTCTTACTACAGTTGCATATAAGAGAGAGGGAGAGGCTGCAAGCTACGCCCTAGAGGGCTCTGTCGCTGTTGCTGGCTCTTTAGTTCAATGGACACGCGATAATCTTAAGATGGTAGCTAATGCTAAGGAGCTTGATGAACTTGCTGCATCCGTTCCAGATAGTGCTGGCGTATATATAGTTCCAGCCTTTGCAGGGCTATTTGCTCCATATTGGAGAAGCGATGCAAGAGGAGTTATTGCAGGTCTTACCGGCTTTGCCACAAGAGCCCATATATGCAGGGCAGTGCTGGAGGCTACTGCATTCCAGGCCAATGACATCTTTGATGTAATGGAGATGGATAGCGGAATTAAGATCAAGAGTCTTAAGGTAGATGGTGGAATGACTAATTCAAATCCCTTGATGTCATTTCAGGCAGATATTTTGCAAAAGCCTGTAATCAGGCCTATGATTGTTGAGACGACTGCTTTAGGTGCAGCCTATGCTGCAGGTCTTACTGTTGGCATATGGAAAAACACCGAAGAACTCAGAAGTTATTGGAAAGAACAGCTTAGATGGACATATACAATGGATGACAAAGAAAGGGAAAAAAAGGTACGATTTTGGAAGAAGGCTGTAAGCCGCACTCTTGGGTGGGTTAAAGCCGATGAGGCGTAATAGAAGTGTTGGAATTGTTTTTACAGGTTGACTTTGCCGAGTATCTTAGAATACTTGCAGAAATCGTCATCCTTACTATTGTAATCTTCAGATTTTACAGTGCTATAGCAGAGACCAAAGCTACACAGCTATTTGGTATACTTATAGTGACTGGGCTGATCTTCGGCTTTGCATATGTCTTCAAGCTTACTGTCATTGAGACTCTCATCAAGCAGATGATAATCCCATTTGGCATGATGCTTGTGGTTTTCTATCATCCAGAGCTAAGAAGAGCATTCTCTTCATCCTTCTCAAGAAAGAGATTCTTCAGAATAGGAAACCAGAACACAGCTGACCAGCTTGATTCTATCCTGAATGCTTGTAATATTCTTGTTGAGAAGAAAAGGGGTGCGCTTATCGTATTTCCAAGAAATACAGATATAAAGCAAGTACTTGATTCTGGCACTAAGCTTAATGCAGATCTATCCTCAACCCTTATTCTTACAATCTTTGATCATGATACGCCTCTTCATGATGGTGCTTGTGTAATACAGAATGGCAGAATAACATATGCAGCATGCTATCTTCCTCTTTCAGAGCAGACAGGCATCAAGGCAACCTTCGGAACAAGACATAGAGCAGCGCTTGGCTTATCTGAGGAGTCTGATGCGATTATCATAGTTGTATCTGAAGAGACTGGTGCAATCTCGCTTGTTTATAATGCCAATATCTACTATGACCTAGAGACAGAGACAATCAAGAATATGCTTCTTGTTCTCTTCAGCGCTAGAGATGGAATGACTAAGGATCTAAAGGAGGGCGTAGGTGAAAACGTCGAGTAAGTTCTCATCAATAATAGGCAATTGGATTGTCAAGGTCCTCTCATTCTTATCTGCGATTCTCATTGTGCTTGCAATAAGATTCTGGAGTGTTAATGGCAGAACTGTAACTATACCTCTTGAGGTAAAGCTCCCTGAGACCTATAAGGCAGTATCTCTTGTTCCATCAACTGTCGACATCGTAATCACAGGATCAAATAAGATCATCTATCTTGTAGATCCTGTTCAGATTCATGCTACAGCAGATTTCTCTGATGTCGCTGATGAGGGAATTTCAAGAGTCAGAGTAGAATTGAGCTACAATGATGATATCTACACTAAAAATAGCCTGACACTTACTGCTAAGCCAGAGTCTGTAAGAATTCTATTTAAGAAAGATCTTTATTGATGATTATCGCAATAGGTACAGATATACAGGATAATAGACGATTTGAGACATCAAAGGAGGGGCTTCTCAGGAAGCTCTTTACTCAATATGAGCTTGAAGAGGCTGATAGAAGATCTAATAAGGCTGAGTACTTCGGATCTAGATTTGCAGCTAAGGAGGCCATCTCAAAGGCGCTTGGAACGGGCTTCAGAGGTCTTACTCCACTAGATATAGAGATAAGAGAGGATGATAATGGAAGGCCTTATCCAATAGTAAAGGGCAAGGATGATATAATATTCCATCTCTCAATTTCTCATGAGAAAGAGTACTCAATTGCAATGGTGGTGGCAGAGAATGGCTAGAAAGGATTGGAGAAGACCGGAGATAGAGAGAGTTGAAGAGGGTAAGCGACGAATAAAGCTTACCGTAAGCTATGATGGACTTAAGTTTCATGGCTGGCAGGCTCAGGATAATGCGATATCTGTTCAATCCGAAATCATGAGGATACTATCTCTTGTTACAAAGGAGAATATCGAGGTATTTGGTTCTGGACGTACAGATGCAGGTGTGCATGCTTTGGGACAGGTCTGTCACTTCGATACTGCATCTTCCCTTCCTGCAGATAAATTCAAGGTAATACTCAATACAAAGCTTGATAAGTCAATCAGAGTTTTGAAGGCAGAGACTGCAGATCCATATTTCCATGCCCGCTTCTCTACCATGGCAAGAGAGTATTGGTATATGCTAAAGCGCTTTGATGATATGCTTCCCTTTGATGATGGCAGGTATAGCTTTGTACGAGAGTTTCCATCATTGGAATTATTGAATAGCTATGCAGAGTCTCTATTCGGAACTCATGACTTCACTACATTTGCATCAAGCAGGGATATATCAGAATCCAAGTGCAGAGATATCTACACGTCAAGTTGGGATATTTTCCCAGATCAATATGGCTATGAGGTTCTCAGATACAGAGTTGCTGGAAATGCTTTTCTATATCATCAGGTAAGAAGCATGGTAGGAACTATGCTTGAAGCGGCCTTCAAGAATGAAGGTTCTATGAGATTTAAGGAGCGACTTGATAAGAAGGATAGAAAGGAGGCCTTGAAGACAGCTCCATCCTCTGGCTTATATCTTGCAAGAATAAGCTATGATGATAAGGAATATCTGTGGTTTGAAGAGGAGGGCCAGAATGGATAGGAGTGCAAGAGAGTATTATCTTAGCTTGCTTGATGAGGCTGCAGCACTCTTTGAAGGTGATAATCTCAGGGAGTTCTCAGAGATAAATAGCTATGAGCTTAAGGAGCAGAACATGCCCACCTCTTCCTCATCTGATGATGTCGACACTCCTGACAGATGCCATAGATGTAATCTATGTAAGGGACGTTTATTATACGCAAAGCCTACACTTAAGGAGCAGCCTCTTATTCTGTTCATCGCGCCATACGCAGAGTGTGACAGAATATTTTCACCTGAGAGCCAAAAGTACTTTATGCTATGGCAGCAGGCTCTTCATCTAGAGCCTGGTGAGGTTGCATTATCTACAATAATAAAGTGTCCAGCAAAGAGCTTTGATAGAGAGAGTGCTGATCTATGTAAGTGCTATCTTAGAGATGAGATGACAGCTATTAAGCCTCAGAATATAGTTATCTTCTCTGAAGAGGCTTCAAGGTACATGACTAGGACAAGAGATAGCTGGATAGATATGAGGCTTGGCAGGGCCTTCAATATTAATAGAATACGTTCATTTTGTATGCCATCACCTTCTGATATGATCAGTGGCAAAGCATCAAAAAGAGAGGTCTGGGAAGATCTTAAAGCTATTGCCAGAGCTATTGGCATTGGAGATAGACTTTAATATGAAGTATTGCGAGGTGCTTCTCAATCTTCCTCTTGAGGGACCGTATACATATATGATTCCAGATGAGCTAGAAGCTAATGCCAAGTTTGGCGTACGTGTAGTAGTTCCATTTGGAAAGAGAGAGCTTACTGGGTTTCTTATTAAGGTCAAGGATGAGACAGAGAGTGGCTATGAGCTTAAAAGCATTAAGAGAGTTATTGATAAGGATGTAGTATTCACTCCAGATTTATTGGAGCTTGCCTATTGGATGAAGGATATGTATCTATCGACAACAGGTGAGAATCTTTCCTTGATGATTCCCTCAGGCAGACGAGAGGCCGACTCTGCTCCTACATTCTCATCACCTTCATCATTTTCAGGCGTTAAGGAGCTAACCGAGGCCCAGAAGAGGGCGTTAGAGCGTTTAAGAGACTCAGATAATGGTGTCTTCTATCTATATGGTGTTACAGGATCAGGTAAGAGTGAGGTCTTCTTACGACGTGCTGAGGACTTCATAGCAAAGGGAAAGCAGGTATTGTATTTAGTTCCTGAGATTACCCTATCGCATCAATTATCTGAGGATGTTGTTACCAGATTCAAGGACAGAGTTGCTATAATACACTCTGCACTTACTCCATCAGAGCGATTAAAGGCTTCAAGAAGAATACTAGCAGGGGATGTTGATCTGGTAATTGGAGCTAGAAGCGCTGTATTTGCACCCTTTAAGAATCTTGGTCTCATAATACTTGATGAGGAGCATGAGACAAGCTATAAGAGCGGTAATACTCCGCGCTATCATGCTAGGCAGATTGCACAGCATAGAGCTCAATACCTTAACGCTGAGCTTATCATGGGTTCTGCTACTCCTTCTTTAGAGGCCTGGAAGCTTATAAGAGAGCAAAAGATCAAATCTGTTGTGATGAAGGACAGAATAGGAGAGGGACGCTTTCCTAAGGTATACACGATAAATATTCTCAAAGAGCAGAGGAACATATCAAAGGAGCTTGAGAGCGCTATCCGAGCTGCACTTAAGGAAAGGAAGGGTATAATTCTATTTCTCAATAGACGAGGCTTCTCTTATGGCTATATGTGCGCAAATTGCGGCAAGATATTAACATGTCCTCATTGCTCTGTCTCTCTTACCTATCATAAGAGGCTTGGACGCCTTTATTGCCATACATGCGGCTACTCTGAGCCTTTGGTCAAGGTCTGTCCTGAGTGTGCATCAAGAGATCTTTTCCCTCGTGGATTTGGAACTGAGAATGTCGAGGAGGAGGCTAGAGCAATATTCCCATTTGCAAGAATAGAGCGTCTTGATACTGATGTTGCTGAGGGTGATAAGGATAAGGTAAAGGCTATTCTTGATGATTTCAAGGCAGGACAGATAGATATTCTTCTTGGCACTCAGATGATAGCTAAGGGCCTCAATTTCCCATTAGTCAGCTTAATAGGAGTGCTTAATGCAGATTCTATGCTTATGATTCCTGATTTCAGGGCTGCAGAGAGAACCTTCTCTCTCTTAAGCCAGGTATCTGGCAGAGCTGGACGCTATAGAGATGATGGTAGGGTATATATTCAGACAACCCAGGAAACAGCTCCAGCTATACAATTTGCGATACTTAATGATCTAGAGACCTTCTATGATAAGGAGCTTGAGGAGAGAAGGACTGTCTTTATGCCTCCTTACTCAAGACTCATAAACCTGACTATAAGAGGTAAAAACGAGGAAAAGGTCATAGAAGAGATAAATCGATTAGAGAATGCAGCTATAGAATTGGCTAAGGGCTATAAAGCAGTTGATATTCTTTCTGCTTGTCCATGCATTGTCGAGAAAAAGAGCCAATACCATCGCTATCATATAATTCTGCGCTCTGCTTCTATAAGCACCTTATTGCTGTTTGCTCGTAAGCTTCTTGAAAGCTATAAGTGTCCATCAACGCTATATCTTGAAATAGATGTGGATCCCTTATCCTTGCTATAGCTAATGCACAATGAATATAGTGGCGTATTAGCAGCTATCAAGAATGATTCTTGCTTTGTATGAATGCTCAAAGCAGTAACAATGTGCACGCAAAATTAATGCAGGATGAAAGGAATACCTCTAGTTATAGCTATGAATTTTTCTCATAATCTTTCCTATGAATGATATTGAGAAGATCGTTGAAGCTGTTAATAGAAATAATTCGAAGATAATAGCTATAGATGGTAGAGCCGCAGCTGGAAAGAGTACTCTCGCTAATGCTTTAAGCGAGATTCTCTATGCTCCTGTTATTCATATGGATGATTTCTTTCTGCCATTTGATAAAAGAACAGTGGAAAGACTTTCGGAGATTGGCGGCAATGTTGACTATGAGAGATTTAATGAAGAGATAATCCCGAGGCTAAGAGATGGGTATCCTTTTAGCTATAAGTGCTTTGATTGCTCTACTGGCACTATGAATCAAGATGTGTTTGTAGATAAATCAGATATTAAGATTATTGAGGGCTCATATTCCTCTCATCCTGAATTCGGCAGCTATTATGATCTTCTGATATTCAAGGATGTAGCTAAAGACGAGCAAATAAGACGGCTTGAAAAGAGAAATCCAGATAAGCTAGAAGACTTCATCAATAAATGGATAGTTATGGAGAATAAGTATTTCGCACATTATTGCATCAAGGAAAAAGCAGATATAATTTTGTAAGGCTTGACGATAAAACGTGTAAAATCTACCATCGTAGTCATGTTGGATATTGTTACTTTAGGAGATGATATTCTCCGCCAAGAATGTTCTGATGTAAAAGAATTTGATTCAGCTTTGGCTATGCTTGTAGATGCTATGTTCGATACTCTCTCTGAAGCAGATGGAGTAGGTCTTGCAGGTCCTCAGGTAGGAGTTGCTGAGCGTATATTCGTAGTTAAGATCCCTAATGGGGAGCCTCTCGCTTTCATTAATCCTACCATTATTGAAACAAGCGTTGAAGAGGGGCCATATGAGGAGGGCTGTCTGTCTCTTCCTGGTGTATACCATGAGGTTATTAGGCCTTTAAGAGTTACAATTCAGGCTCAGAATGTAAAGGGTAAAGCATTCACAATGAAGGCCGATGGTCTTCTTGCTAGAGTTATACAGCATGAGAATGACCATCTTCATGGAAAGCTTTATATTGATCGTCTTTCAGATAAAGACAAAGAGCATATGATTCATCTCTATGAGAAGAAGAATAAGCTGAAGAAAAGGAAAATCAAGGTTTGAAAATAGTTTTTGCAGCTAGTGATTATATTGCACTTCCTTTATTGGAGGCTCTAAGTAAGAGCAATCTTATAGCTTTGGTTTTAACAAGTCCTGATGCTCCTGGAAAGAGAGGTAAGACTCTCTTGCCTTCTCCTATCAAAAAGAGAGCATTAGAGCTTGGTCTTAATGTATATACACCATCGAGCTTAAAGAAGGCAGAGCGAGAAGAGGTTGCATCCTATGGTGCCGATACGCTTCTTTCATTCTGCTATGGCAAGATATTCGGACCTAAGTTCCTATCTATATTCAGCCATACTATGAATGTACATCCCTCTGCTCTTCCTTTATATAGAGGCTGCTCTCCTATATATAATACGATAAAGGATAGAGTAAGAGATTGCTCTATAGCCTTACAGGAGATTGCACTTGGAGTTGATGAGGGAAGACTATATGAGACCTTCTCATTCCCTTTGAAGGGTGATGAGACGGAGGAGACTCTTTCTTTGATGATCTCTGAGTATGTTCCAGATTTGGTTCTAAGGAATCTTCAGAGAATAGATAGTGCTATACCTTATGAGCAAAAGGGCGATGCTAGCTACACTTCCTTTGTAAGGAAAGAGGATGGTGCTATAGATTTCTCAAAGAGCGCTGAAGAGATTCATGCGCTTATACGTGCATCCTACCCATGGCCTAAGGCCTATGCAAGCCTAAATGATGAGAAATTATATATAACAGGTGTTTATGGGTCTGCCTTTGAGCCATTTGAAGCAACAGATGAGGCTCCTGGCACTATAATAGCGCTAGATAAAGCTAAGGGCCTCAAGGTTGCTACTGGCTCAGGTATTCTGTATATTACCAGAGTTTTGCCTCCAGCTAAGAAGGAGATGGATGCAAAGGCATACGCAAATGGTCAGAAGAATCTTATTGGCAGCATATTGAGATGAAGAGAATCCTATCCTTTATTTTGCTATCTCTTTTTTCTATATCTATGCTCTTTTCAAAAGAGAAGTTTGCTCTTGTTCTATCTGGTGGTGGAGCAAGAGGCATCTCTCATGTTGCAATACTGAAGGAGCTTGATAGACGAGGCATCGTTCCTGATATGATTCTAGGAACAAGCATGGGCGCCCTAGTTGGTGCCTTCTATGCATCTGGCTGGTCTGGTGAAGAGATTGAGAAGCTGCTCTTAAGCACTGATTTGATGGATCTTATAATCAGACTCGATAATGAGGCAGAGGATGTATTCATTGAGGGGAATTTAGAGCTTAAGTCAAATATAATAGTAACTGGCTTTGGTAAGAATGGTCTTGGTGCATCAAATGGGCTATTGAATGATCAGGCGTTATCTGGGTTTATACGAAAGCATCTTGTTAAGGTCCTTGAAGTAGATGATTTTGATAAGCTATCGATTCCCTTCAGAGCTATAGGTACGGATATAGTGAATTCAAAGGAGATAGTATTCTCATCAGGCTCGCTATATAAGGCTATGCGCTCATCTATGTCTCTTCCTATGGTATTCTCTCCTGTTAAGCTTGATGATAATGTCTATGTAATGGATGGCGGTATGGTAAATAACCTGCCTGTCAACATCGCAAGGGATATGGGTGCAGATATTGTACTTGCTGTAGATGTTAACGATGCAAAGCATCAAAATGGCTTAGGTCCTAAGGATTATGATACTCTAACTGGTGCCTTCACTGCTTTCTCTAATGTTATTACACTCGTGAATTCTGTGCCTAACTATGAGCTTGCAGATTTAGTCATCGTACCTGATGTAAATGAGTTCTCTACTATAGCCTTTGATAAAACTGAGGCGATTCTAGAAAGAGGAGAGGAGGCTGTATCAGATAATATGGATTTCTTCGATTATCTCGAAGAGCGTCTGAAAGCTGATGAGAAGCCTGTAGCTTATAATGATCTTCCAATATCTGTCATAAACGAAATAGATTGCTCTGCAATAGATGGATATGATGAGAAGTTCGCTACTTTTGTAGGTAGACCGCTTGATGAGACTACTATTACAGATTTTGAGAAGCTTCTTGAAGAAATCAGAAGCATTGAGAGAATAAAGCGCATTGAGTATGAGATAGTAGATGGAAGGATAACTCTTGAAACAGAGGAATATAAGAGCATGGAAGGGGTTGTAGCACTTGGTGCTGTTGGCTCCTTTGGAATGTCCTATGATGGCTATAATAAGCCATTCTTCTTCATAGCTCCGGATTTATCTGCAGCAGTCCAATACAGATTGACTCCTAGATCCTTACTCTCCTTCGCAATAGTCTACAATGATTCACTGAAGCTTGAAACGAGATACTCTACGCCGCTTCCTAAATCACGTGGCCAATATTTCCTAGGCCTTGATTTCTCTCTTGGAAATCTGACAATGCTTTCTTCTTCGACTATGGCAGAGCATATATCTAAGGAAGATACCTCAATAGATTTTATGACTGGCTTCTTCTATAACAAACTGAAAAGATTAAGAGTTGATACATTTATTGGTGTAGATTATGTGCATCCTGCTAAGCTTAAGAATCCTAATAGCGGAGATATCATAATAAACTACATGAATCTGCTCTATTCCTATGGAAAGATCTCCTTTACATATAAGACGAGAGATTGGAAGGAGACGCTTTCAACTGGCTTTGAGATATTAGCTTCATTATCTGCTGGTGTTGATTTCAACCTTGAAGACTCTTCAAGAACACGCTTGGGATACGATGCGGAGTTCTCATTCTATGGAGAATTCGGACCTGATGATATAAAGAGCATAACGACCTTTAAGGCAATAACAAAGCGAAGAGCAGGCATGCTAAAAGATGCTTATGTAAGTGCTAGAACCTCGAGTCTATCTCGTGATTATCTCTATCTCTCAGAGGGTGCTAGAATCAAGATGCTTGGAAGTAGGTTCTATTTGGATGTATCAGCATTCGGAGAGTTTAAAGAGAGGTATAAGGGCAGCACTGCCTCTCTATACTACGAGGATGTCCCGTCTTTAGTTCCATTTGCTACATTATCAACATTCGCTGCTGGTATTTCTCTCTCTGTTGGCTATAATACCTCAGTTGGACATGTTTTCATTGGCTCTTATTTTGCTTATGGTGATAAATTCACTCTCACAATTGAAGCTGGCATAAGATGAGATATACCCGCTGGAATACATACTCTGATTATCTTCTCTCCCGCTATGGCCATGCTGTGTATAGAATTGGTGTAGATGGAGGATTCTCATGTCCCAATCGAGATAAAAGCAAGGCTGGCGGGTGTGCCTTCTGTGATGGAACAGGCTCTGTTGCAGCATACCAAAGAAAGAGTGAGAGCGGCTTCTACCATGACTCTGCTTACAATGAGAGCGTAGGCTCTACTATAATTGCGCGCTATGCCTCAATAGAGGATCAGATAAGAAAGGGAGAGGAGTTTGTAAGACGTAGGTATAAGGCTAAGGATGTTGCTTTATATTTCCAATCCTGGACCAATACCTATGACAGTGTAGAAAACCTGAAGAGAATCTATGATAAGGCACTATCCTTATCATCCTTTAGGGAGTTCATAGTATCTACAAGGCCTGATGAGATAGATGAAGCTAAATGCGAGCTTCTAGCCTCTTACAAATCAGATGATATGGATGTATGGGTAGAGCTGGGGCTTCAAAGTGCATCAGATAAGACCCTTTTAGAGATCAATAGAGGACACGATGTGAGGTGCTATATTGATGCAGCTAAGCTTCTTCATAGCTATGGCCTTAAGATCTCAACTCATGTAATACTTGGGCTTCCTGGTGAGACAAGAGCAGATTATGACAGGACAATAGATCTTCTCAATGAAGTCAAAAGCGAAGCTATAAAGATACATAATCTTCATATAGCAGGAGGCACAAGGCTTGCAGATGAGTATAGGGAAGGGCTCTTTTCAACAGCATCTACCTTAAGGCATCTTGAGAATAGTGAGCGTGCTCTCAGACGTCTTGATAAGAATATTATAGTGCAGCGCCTTGTTTGCGAAACGCCTAGCCATAGACTTATAGCTCCTCGCTATTTCTATGATAAATCACGCTTCTTGGCCTCTTTAGATGATAGAATGAAAGCACATGATACACGACAGGGAGATTTGTATGGACTATGAGAAGATAATAAAGGATGAGCTTATAAAGGCTATAAGAAAGCTGCCTGCCGAGGTTGAGGCTAGGATAGCTGAGGCCTCAAATAATGAGCATGGCAAGGGTGGCCTTCTTGCTTTGAATGCTATTAAAGCCAATATAGAGGCAGCTGCAAACTCCTCTCTTCCTCTTTGCCAGGATACAGGACTTATATATGTCATTGCTGAAATCGGAAGAGCTTCCAATACTGATCTTAAAGCTCTTGAGGATCTTATAATGAATAGCGCAGAGAGCGCTGCTATTGAAGGCTTTTTCAGGCATTCCTCCGTATTTGATCCAATATATACAAGAAGGAACAGCGGCAATAATATGCCTCCAGTCATAAACTATGTTCTGGTAGGTGGAGCGGATGTAACTCTTAAATTCCTTATGAAGGGCTTTGGAAGCGAGAACTGCTCCTCTGTCAGAATGCTGAATCCTACAGCTGGGGAGGATGGCGTTGTCAATGCTGTTGTCGAAATGATGAGAAAGGCTGGTGGCAAGCCATGTCCACCTGTATTTCTAGGTGTTGGTGTTGGCTCTACCATGGATGGTGCTGCTCTTCTTTCAAAGAGGGC
The DNA here is from genome assembly GCA_963638635.1 of Flexilinea sp. Taxonomy (GTDB): domain Bacteria; phylum Spirochaetota; class Spirochaetia; order Sphaerochaetales; family Sphaerochaetaceae; genus Ornithospirochaeta. The sequence goes on along the minus strand of CAVHSB010000007.1, from coordinate 1,377 downwards.
TTTCTTCAAGGAAGGGGAAAGCGAGCTTGAGAGGAGAATAAAGGATGAGGTCAATAAGCTTGGAATAGGCCCTGGAGGCCTTGGCGGTGATAATACCTGCTTATCTGTTCAGCTTCTTACAAGCCCGACTCATATTGCAGGGCTTCCTGTTGCGATGACTGTCAATTGCTGGGCTGATAGAAAGGCTGTTGTAGTCATAAAGGGAGGTGTGAGATGAAGAGATTTCTAAGTCTTCCATATACAGAGGAAGATATCCTCAAGATAGAAGCAGGTGATGAGGTTGTATTATCTGGAACCTTATATGTCGGCAGAGACCAGGTGCATAAGAGACTCAAGGAGGCTATAGATAGTGGTGAGGCGCTTCCATTTGATTTCAATGGAGCAGCTATCTACTATATGGGGCCTTCTCCTGCGCCAGATGGATTTGTAATAGGAGCAGCTGGTCCTACAACAAGTGCCAGAATGGATCCCTTCTCTCCTCTCTTAATTGAGAAGGGCTTAAGAGTGATGATCGGAAAGGGACCTAGAAGCATCGAAGTAAGGGAGGCTGTGAGAAAGTATAAGGGATTATATCTTCAAGCATATGGTGGCTGCGGTGCTCTATATGGCCTTGCGATAAAGAAGAAGGAGATAGTTGCATATCCAGAGCTTGGACCTGAGGCACTTCTTAGACTTGAGGTAGAGTCCTTTCCTACCTTTTGCATAATCTCAAGTGATGGAGCTGTATGGCAGGGCTAGATAGTCTTCAAAAGCTCATAAAGCTCTTCATAGGATGATACAGAGTATGTGGCTTTATCGCTTTTAAGCCCTGTGAAGCTTATGTATACAGAATCTATACCTGCATTTATAGCGCCCTGTATATCGCTGTTTTCACTGTCTCCGATGACTAAGCATTCATCTGGGGACATTTTTAGCTCAGATAAGACCATATCGAAATAGTCCTTATTGGGCTTATGGACACCCATCTCCTCGCTTATGAATAGATTATCAAAGTAGCCTTGTGTATTTGTTCCGTTTATTCTTCCCCTTTGAACTACAGCTATGCCATTTGTGATCATGCTCTTTCCTCTGTTGTTTATTGATTCAAGAAAATCTACGGCTCCATCAAGCATTATGCCGTTTTCAGCTAAAAGCGTCAGAAAGTCATATCCCATCTTAACACCATCAATAGCTGAGCCTATGGACTTGAGAAAGCGGGTGAATCTATATCCCTTGAGATAGGCTTGAGTCATCAACCCCTTCTCGTATTCTCTCCAGCAATAGTCATTGGCTTTATGGTAGGCTTCGATGTTATCGTTGCTATAGGCTAAGTCATAGCGTGAGAATAGGGTGCTGAGAGCAATCTTCTCTGTCTTTCCAAAGTCATAAAGAGTTCCA
>CAVHSB010000006.1:13405-29271 GCA_963638635.1 Flexilinea sp. | reverse complement strand
AAGCTAGATTCAATAGATATCTTGAGATTGTCCTTCACGCTCTCAGCATCAATTCTGAGCTTATTAAGCTTCTCATCGCTGCTATCGGAGATATTCTTAAGAAGCTCCTCTAGCCTTGCAGATAGCTCTTCCTCCTTGAGCGCAAATGCAGCAAGGCTCTTCTCGCCATCCTCCTTAGCGCTATTAAGGGAATCTCTATACTCGCTCAGCATAAGATCAAGCTCGCTTCTCTTAGCTTCAAATAATGCTGTAATATCGTCATTAAGCTTATCGTAGCTGCTCTTGATTGACTCTTTAGATAGCTCCTCGCTATTTGCAGCACTCTCCTTTAATGCAATGAGAGCATCATCAAGCTCCTTCTTGGTATCTTCGGATCTTTGATTGAATTCTGCAATCAAGCTCTCTATCTTCTTCTCTATCTCGTCCTTGTTCTGATCTGCATTCGCCTTCATCAATTCAATAGATGAGCGTATTGAGCTCTCCTTATCAGATACATAAGCATTGATTGAGGCTGCAAATTGGGATGATGTCTCATCTGCACTAGCTTTAAGCGCGTCCGTATCTCTCTTAAGCTCTTCAAGATTTGCACTATGCATAGCCTCTGCAGATTCAATCTCTCTCTTTAGCTCATCAAGCTCTCCCATCAGGCCATCCTTGAATGAGTCTAAATCTCCTTCAAGCTGAGCCTTGAAGGACTCCATATTATTCTTCTCATTCTCTGCAGCTGCAATAAGATCATTCTTTTTCTCATCAAGTGCTGAATTGCTCTCTCTGAAAAGCTCCTCCTGCTTCATGCATTCATCTGTAAAGCCAGTCTTCTCCTTTGATACATAATCAGATAGCTGACTCTTATAGCGCTCTATAGAGATAGCAAATGATGAGAGCATCTCATCATTCTCTTCCTTTTGCTTATTAGCACTCCTTTTGAGGCTTTCCTCTGTAGATGCAACAAGCCGTACATACTCTGTCTTAACATCCTGCATCTTATTCTGGAGCTTCTCTGTATCCTCCTGGAAGCCTTGAACGAATTGATGTATCTCTTCAGCTTCTCTTACTTCCTTCTGTACTGCCTGTATTCTAGCCTCAGCCTGCTCTGTTTGAGTCTTAAGCTTCTCAAGCGCAACTCTGTAGTTCCTGCATACGCTATCTAATGCGTTCAGCTCACTTTGGTGTACACGGAGAATATCGAGAGATGCTGCAACGTTATCTATTGTGGATTGAGCTTCCTCGACTCTGGCAGCTACCATCTGATCACAATCCTTTGCAGTTGCTATTACTCTATCAGAGGTTGTCTTCACCTCATTTCTGAAGGAAGCAATCTTTGTGTTCACATTCTTCAATGATCTGTCTTTCTTATCTGATGCACGTATTATCAAAGTAATGACAAGGTTCAGAATGAACGATAATCCTATCGCAATATATACAAATGTACCGTTATCCATATTTTCCTCCATTAATCAAAGAGCTTCTTATAAAGCTCCTTCCAGTCATGAGCTACTATATCGGCTTTGCTATCCTTGCTCTTTTTGGTTATCAAGGCTGTTTTGAAGCCTGCTTTTCTTCCACCTAATATATCTTTTCTCTCACTATCGCCTACGTAAAGGATTGCTGCTCTATCAACTCCCACTGTTCTTGCAATCACATCGAAGGGAGTGCCATTAGGCTTGAATCTTCCAATATCCTCACTTGAAAGCTCAAATGAGAAATATCCTTCTAGTCCCATAGCCTTCAGCTTGACGCCAATTGGGAAGTCAGATAGCACTCCTAGCTTAAGCTTCTCTTTTTGGGCTTTATCTAAGGTCTCTTTTACATTCGGAAAGCTCTTGAGGTTTCTATAAAGATAGTTCCACCTTCTATGCAAATAGTGCTCTTCCTTATAAAGGAACTTATCTGCATTCTCAAAGCCCATTATCTCTGCTGCTCTTTTAGATAGCTCTCTATGGTCACGCTCTGGAAGGGCTTCATAGCCATCCTCTTCTCTTACCTTCTGTCTCATCTTATTGTATTTGATTGCAAATATAGGATGAGAGATGGATGAGAGAACAAGATTTCTATACATAGTAGATATAGGATAGAAAGTGCCATCGATATCAAAGACTATAGCTTTAATACAATGCTCTTTTATATACCCCATCAGCTTTTCCTCTTCTTCTGCTTTGAGTTTCTTATAATCGTCTCTGCTCTATCTCGCTCTTTGCCCATTCTGGCCTTGCCTCCAGGCTTTCTTGCAATGCCACTCTTCTTAGCCGGAGCCTTAGCCTTATTCTGGTTAACGACCTTCTGAACCTCAGCCTCCTTCTTGCTTGGTCCCTTCTCGTTGAGGCTTGGGTTTCTTCTTCTTTCTCTCAAGGAGATTTCAATTGGTATGTAGCTGAAGCCGAAGGTGCTTCTTATGCAATTCTTGAGATAAGACTCATAGGTCTCTGGGAACCCGGAGATTCTATTTACAAAGAATAGGAATCTTACAGGTGTAACGGATACCTGAGTTCCATATTGTACCTTATAGTGGCCCTGAGCACCTCTAGGTGGCTCATTCTCCTCTGTCCATTTAGAGAGAGCATTGTTGAGATCACTCGTATCAACTCTCTTATTGAGCTGTCTCCATACCTGCCATACAGTATCTAAAAGCTTACCGATATCTACTCCCTCTAATGCAGAAATCGGAACAAGAGGTGCAAAGTTAAGAATAGGGAATAGGAATCTTACTCTATCCTTAATGGCCTCCAATTGGTTCTTTGGACCATTCAAGGCATCAATCTTATTAAGTACGAGTATTATTCCCTTACCTCTTCTTACAATAAGCTGTGCAATCTTCTTATCCTGCTCTGCAAGACCTTCCTTGACATCAATCATCAACAATACAACATCGGCATCGTCTATAGTCTTTATAGCTCTGTTTACAGAGTAGTACTCAACATCCTCCTCGACCTTGCTTTTGCGTCTTATACCCGCAGTATCTAGAACAGTATATTCAGTTCCCTTATATACAAAGGTGCCCTGCATTACATCTCTTGTAGTTCCAGCTATCTCGCTTACTATTGAGATATCTCTGCCAGTCAGAAGATTTGTAAGAGTGCTCTTTCCCGTGTTTGGCTTTCCAAGTATTGCAAGCTTTATGGTCTCAGGCTCTTCCGGAATCTCCTCTGTACGCTCAAGATCAAGCATTCCAAGGATTGAATCCTCTAGCTCTTCTATTCCAAGACCATGTGCTGCAGATATTCCAACCACACGCTGAAAGCCATGTGAGAAGTAGTTCCATACAAGATCCTCTCTTGATGGGTCGTCTACCTTATTTACAGCTAATACGACCTTATCGCTATAGGGTCTTAGACTCTCAAGCAACATCTGATCCTCTGCCGTTATCTCCATTACATCCATTAGGAATACAATTACATCACTGACCTCTAAAAGCGACATTGACTTCTCTGTTACAGCATAGTCAAGGCCCTCCTGATCAAGCTTCACACCACCACTATCTACAAGAGTGACAGGATGATTTCCAAGAAGCCACCTCTCGGGGATAGGATCTCTTGTAACGCCTGGTGTTGGGTCTGTAATTGCACGTCTCTTTCCAATAAGTCTATTGAAGAGTGTAGACTTTCCTACATTAGGTCTTCCGATTATTGAGACTAATGGCAAATTAGTATCTATATCTGCTTTGTTTCTTATATCAAGCTTTTCCATTCTCAAAATTCCTCAAGAGCTCTTTTATTGAGCTGATAGTATCTAGTTTAAGCGCCTTCTCTGCAAGCTCCCTAGCCCTCTCATAGTCTAAGCCTCTTATAACAGCTTTGGCCTCCAGTATTGAGCTAGGTGCCATACTAAGCTTCTCAAAGCCAAGACCTACAAGAAGTGGTATATAGCTCACATCTCCGGCCATCTCACCGCATATAGAGACCTCAATACCTGCCTTACGTCCATTCTCCAGAACCATTTTAAGTAGTCCAAGAAGTGCAGGATGCAATGGATCATATAGATATGATACCTTCTCATTGCCTCTATCTACCGCGATAGTATACTGAATTAAATCGTTAGTACCAATACTCATGAAGTCGACTTTTCTTGCAATCGCATAGCTTGTAAGAGCTGCCGATGGAACTTCTATCATAGTTCCTACCTTTATGCTCTTATCATATGGGATGCTCTCTTCATCAAGCTCCCTTTTTACGCTATCAAGGAAGAGAAGAGCCTCATCAAGCTCCTCAACACCTGTTATAAGAGGAAACATTATTCTGACATTCCTCGTTGCAGATGCAGATAATATAGCTTTGATCTGCTCCTTGAAGAATGCTTTATTTGCAAGACAATATCTTATTGAACGAAGTCCTAAGAAAGGATTCTCTTCATCCTTTCCTACATTCTCTATAGTCTTATCGCCACCAACATCATATGTTCGTATAGTTACGCTCCCGATATCCTTGAACTTCAATGCAGTATTCTTATATACCTCAGCTCTTTTATTGTAGTCTGACGTATAGGCCTTATTCATCAATAGGATTTCTGACCTGAAGAGGCCAATACCATCTGCCCCCTCATCTAATGCGCTCTTAACTCCCTCCTCATCGCCAACATTGGCATACAGCTTTATCTCACGCCCATCCTTTGTTACAGCTGGCAGAGACTTGAGAGCATGAAGTCTCTCTCTCTCCTCCTCCTGTGCCTCGTGCCTTTTTATTGCTCTATTAAGCACATCCTCACTAGGCTCAACTATTACCTCGCCCCGCTCTCCGTCTAGGACTATGACATCGCCATCCTTAATCTCATCTATATCTGAAAGTGAGAATACTGCTGGAATAGATGCTGCATGGGCAAGAATAGCGACATGGCTAGTCTTTCCGCTATACTTCAGCGCGATACCCTTAATATTCCCAACTGGTACATTAAGAACCTCTGAGGGCATTAGATAATCTGCAACAATTATCGCAGGATATGGAAGTGAAAGCTCCTCCTCAAGGCCTAAAATAGATGCAATAAGTCTATCCTTGACATCCTTGAAATCAAGAGCACGCTCTTGAAAGTATTCACTATCTGCTGCGCTTAGAATAGCTGCAAAGCTGTCAATTGCGCTCTCAACAGCCCAAGCGGCTGAATATAGGCTATCCTTTATAAGTGCTACTACATTATTCTCAAGCTCAGGATCTCTGAGCATAGACTTCTGAACCTCAGCTAGTGCTGATACCTCAGCATCCTTTCTGTCAAAGGCTGATAGATGCTCAACAAGCTTATCTATTGAGTCATGAAAGTGCTTAACCTCATCATCTATTTGAGTTTTCTCTATATACTTATGAGGCACATTCTTATGCCTATGAAGGAAGACATGAGCTCTTTCAGCTACTACTCCACTTGTAATTCCAACACCAGATAAGACAATCATGCCCTTATGATAGGCTTTAGAAAAGTTGGTGTAAAGCGATAGATTGCAGTCAAGCTATAATCATTGTAGAATCAAACAAATGAAGAATAACGAGAAGTCGCCTATCAAATATACAGTAATCTACGGTGTTCTCCTATTGCTGTTCTCTATTTCTGCTTTTGCATATGTATACCCAAAAGCAAAAGAGAAGCTAGAGATGGTAGATATTGAAGGCCACTATAGAGAATATAAAGCATCAAAATCGAGTGGAGAGGTAAGAACCATTGCTGTCCCTCTATACTCTGCTGCCTCTATTGTCTATCAGGATAGAAAAATAGAGGCACATGGCAGAGATATGCTCCATCTAGCACTTGAGGCACTTCTTATTGAAGAAAATGATAATGAGAAGAATAAGGGATTAAAAAGTGCAATTGCAAAAAAAACCAAATTAATCGGTGCATCCGGAGACGATGGATACTACTTTATTGAGCTTTCAAAGGAATTTCTCAAAAGCGAGGATATAGAAAAAGCGCTAAGAGAGATTCACCTAGCGCTTGAGTATTATATGAGCGTCAAAGAGATAACTATTCTCTCTGATGGAAAGACCTTCAAAGAGTCTTCAGCAAAGCTATAAATGGAGTCAAATCTCCTTCAAAGCTGAATGCCTTTTCCTCAATAGCCTTCTGAGAAGAAGAGGCAAAGCAGGTAGCTAGTGCTTCAAACTTCTCTATAAGCATCGCATCGCTTACGCCATTACTCCACTCTGAGCCTATTGCTTCCTTTTCAAGCACTCTTCCATCCTTAAGCTCTATTCTTACTATTGATCCACGCACAGAGAAGGAGGAGTTTCCATACTCACTATGGTTTATGACCTCAACCTTATCCATAAGAGGAAGATACTTTCCCTTCTTTACCATATCATCTGTAAAAGCATCTGGCATCAATGCGCCTGTATGCAGTGCTACAGATATCGCATATGGAAGATATAGACGAGCAGAGGAAACATTCAAAGGAAGGCTTACGCCGCTATTGAGCTCATATGAATATGGATAGGTCTCAACCGTGATGTGTGCTACATCTTCAATATCGAATTCATTCTCCTTGAGTATTGCTTTGACAGCACTTGCTGCAGGATGGACTGATGCACATGAGCTGAATTCCTTGAAGACTATCCTCATTATAAGAAAATCCTTTCCAAGCTTCTCATCTGGCTCCTTTCCTGAGTAGATAGATATTAGTGATTTCTTTCCTGAGAGAATATCATACGGACCAGTGAGATGATGTGCTGCAGCATTGACTGCGACAAGGCCTAGATAGCATGGCCATCCACCATAAAAGTCCTTGCTGTCTGTACCAGATGTAAAGCTTATGAAGGGACATAGAGGAAGAAGGCTTCCTGCAATCCCTATTGCATTCTTCATCTCATCCTTTGTAAGCCCTGCAACAATGCCTGCAACTGCAAGGGATGCAAACGCACCATTAAGCCCTGGGCCATGAAGCCCTAGCTCTCTTACTCGCTCAGTAGATTTGAGTCCCATTCTGAGGCATAGCTCATAGCCTAGCAGAATCGCCTTTAAAACAGTCTCCTTTGATGGCTTATAGATCTCATATGTTGCAAATAGAGTACTCCATACATAAACACCAGGATGGACAGATGCTCCCATTCCAGATACATCATCAAGCTCTATATTGCTAGTACGAGCTGCATTTATGAAGGCAGCTCCCTCTGCGCATAGCCTATCGCAATCGCCCCATACATAGCTATCTCCAGCCTTCGATATAGACTTAACGGTCTCCTTCAAGCCCTCACATAGCCTATGAGATACCGAATATGATGTGCATCCTAGGTAATCAATAAGAGTTCGTCTTATCTGATGCATGACATCAGCCGGAATATCCTCTACCTTCAAAGAATAGAATGCATCCAATATGCTATCTATATAACCTTCATTCATCGGATTTCTCCCTTTCTATGACAAGCTACAAAGTGATCATTTCCAATATTCTCAAGCTCAGGAGTCTCTTTGAGACATATATCCTTAGCATATGGGCATCGAGATGCAAAGCGGCATCCAGGCTTTGGATCTATAGGACTAGTTATCTCACCCTTTAATAACTCATGATGTACTTCCTCTCTATGAACTATTGGGAGAGGAATAGCAGCAAGCAATGCTTTGGTGTATGGATGGACCGGATTAGAGAAGAGAGTCTCAGAGGGAGCTGTCTCCAAGGCCTTTCCGAGGTACATTACCATTATGCTGTCACTTATATGCCTTACTACAGATAGATCATGAGTTATGAAAAGATATGAGAATCCCCTCTCATCCTGCAGATCCTGCATAAGATTTATTATCTGTGCCTGTATTGATACATCAAGTGCAGATACTGGCTCATCACATACTATGAACTTCGGCTCTAGCGCTAAGGCTCTCGCAATGCCTATTCGCTGTCTTCTGCCGCCATCAAGCTCATGAGGATATGAAGAGATGAAGCGCTCTGCAAGGCCTACGGTCTTCATAAGCTCCATTACTCTATCCTCAACCTCATCCTTCCTATATAGATGGTTTATAAGCATAGGCTCTGCAATAGTCTCACCTACAGTCATTCGAGGATTTAGAGATGAAAAGGGATCCTGGAATATCATCTGGAGATTGCGTCTGAGAGCGAAGCTATCCTTCTCCTTGAGTATATCTCTACCCTCAAAGCATACGCTTCCGCTTGTTGCATCAAGCAGCTTTATGACAACACGTCCAAGTGTGCTCTTTCCGCATCCAGACTCTCCTACAACACCCAGCGTCTCGCCTTCATTTATAGAGAAAGACACATCATCAACCGCATGAAGTATGCCCTTAGGAGTCTTGAAGTACTTCTTAAGATTCTCAACTCTCATCAATGTACTCATGCTCTATCTCCTTTGAACTTCAGACATCTTACAAAATGCGTCTCGCTTAGCGCTATATCATCTGGCATAGTGCTATTGCACGCCTCAAAGCACTCCTTGCATCTAGGAGCAAAGGGGCATCCCTTTGGAAGAGCTGTAGGATCTGGCATAAGTCCATTTATAGGATGAAGCCTCTTCTCCTTTGTATTCATTGAAGGAAGAGAACCAAACAGTCCCTTAGTATAGGGATGTGCTGTATGCTCATATACCTCCTCAAGTGTTCCGCACTCTACGATATAGCCTGCATACATTATCGCTACCTTGCTGCATATCTCAGCAACTACACCCAGATCATGAGTAATCAGCAGCATTGCTGTCTGGTACTCCTTTCTGAGGTTTCTCATAAGCTCAAGCACCTGAGCCTGTATTGTTACATCTAAAGCTGTTGTTGGCTCATCTGCAATTATTATCTCTGGCCTGCATGCCAAGGATATGGCGATGACTACTCTTTGCTTCATTCCACCCGAGAATTGATGTGGGTACTCTCCCATTCTCTCTCTTGGGATTCCTACAGTTTCAAGCATATCTGCAGCAATCATCTCAGCCTCTACTCTGCTGACCTTTCTATGCATTCTGACTACCTCTGCAATCTGGTCTCCAACGCGCATTACAGGGTTAAGGCTTGTCATTGGATCTTGGAATATCATGGAGATATCATTGCCGCGTATCAGTCTCATCTGGACTTCATTTGCCTTTGCAATATCTTTGTCTTTGAGCCATATCTCACCAGATACTATCCTTCCAGGAGGATTCGGAACAAGCCTCATAAGTCCAAGGGCTGTAGTTGTCTTACCAGCTCCTGTCTCACCGACAAGCCCTAGTGTCTCCCCCTTCTTCAATGAGAAGCTTATTCCATTTACAGCAGCTACCTCGCCGCTATCTGTAAAGTAGTGTATGACTAAATCTTTTACATTAAGAATCTCTTCACTCATCTCTTACCTCTTAAGCTTTGGATCAAGCGCATCCCTAAGTCCATCTCCAAACAGATTCAAGGAGAGAACAGTGAACATTATTGCAAGCCCAGGGAAGATAACCTCATGAGGATAGTCTCGCATATATGTTCTTGCAGTAGATAGCATGCTTCCCCACTCTGGCGTAGGAGGCTGTATGCCAAGTCCTAGGAAGGATAGAGCTGCAAGCATTATTATGGACTTTCCTATTCCGAGCGTTGCTTGGACAATGATAGGAGCAAGCACATTAGGAAGTATGTAGCGGAATATTATATGGCTGTTCTTAGCACCTATGCACCTAGCAGCTTCAATATATTCCTGATCCTTTACTGTAAGAGTAGAGCCTCTTACAACACGTGCAAAGGTAGGTATAGTGCTTATTGAAAGTGCGATTATCGCATTCACAAGGCCTGGGCCTAGTGTCGTTGTTATAACAATGGCAAGGACAGTAGATGGAATTGACATCATTATGTCACATGCACGCATTATTATAGTCTCAATCTTCTTGCCAAAATAGCCTGCAATAGCACCTAGTGTGCATCCAGCAACAGCTCCTATTGATAGAGATATGAACCCCATCAATAAAGATATTCTGGCACCGAATACGACTCTTGAGAAAATATCGCGTCCGAAGTTATCTGTGCCGAATATATGTGCTCTGGATGGCTTTTGATTCATAGCAGTATAGTCCTGGGCTGCATAGTCATATGGTGCGATTACATTGGCAAAAACAGCTGCAAAGAGAAGAATAAGCAGACCTGCAAGGCCTATCATGGCAAGTCTGCTCTTCTTAAGCCTTCTCCATACATCATGAGCCTGGCTTCGCTTTCTTATCATGGTTTTATTCTTCATGGCTACCTCTTTTCAAGAAGCGTCTGGTCTTCTTCCTCTCATATTGTGCTTTGATTCTCGGATCCGCTATTGCGTACATCAGATCAACTGCAAGATTGACGATGGAGCACATCAAGGCTATTACAAGCACTCCTCCCTCAACTAATGGGTAGTTTCTGTTCTTGATGGCATCAACCATCAATTTGCCAAGTCCTGGAATAGCGAATACCTGCTCATTTACAACAGCACCAGAGAGACCTCCTGCGAATTGGATTCCTATGATTGTTATAATCGGAATAAGCGCATTCTTCAGTCCATGCTTTATTATTACCTGACGCTCAGATAAGCCCTTTGCCTTAGCTGTTCTTATATAATCTGATCTAATTACCTCTAGCATGCTAGATCTTGTCATTCTGGTAATAGTAGCAAGAGATGCAGCGCTTATGCTTATTACAGGCATTATGTAATATAGTGGGCCATATAAGCCTGATGCAGGGAGCACTCCAAGCTTTACAGAGAAGAAGAGCACCAATAGAAGCGCAAGCCAGAAGTTAGGCATTGTTATTCCTATAAGTGCCAATACTGTGATTATGTTATCTAGGATAGTGTATTGCTTGACAGCGCTTATTATGCCTGCAGGTATTCCTATAACAACAGCAAATATGCAAGAGAGAAGCGCAAGCCTTATAGTAACAGGAAGACGTGTCATTATCTCATTCGAAACTGGAAGCTTAGTCATATAAGAAACACCTAAGTCCCCATGAAACAGATTCCACATATAACGTACATATTGTTCAAAGAATGGTCTATCGAGGCCCATCTCTCTTTGGAGAGCTGCAACCTCCTCTTCAGTTGCAGTATCTCCAAGTATGAGTCTTGCCGGATCTCCATCTGTGAAGTGCATCATTGTGAATATCAGGAAGGTAACACACAAGAGCACAGGTATCGTAACAAGGATACGTCTTAGAATATATCGTCCCACTTCTCTCTCCTAGTATACCTTATTTGAATGTGACTGTAGTTAGATCTGGAATTACGTTAGGATAGAATGGAAGATTATCGATGATTGAAAGACATCCATATGCGTTTCCTGGAAATGCAATAGGGAATGTATAGAGCTTTGATGCAAGATAATCCTGAAGCTCTCCATATATCTTTATTCTCTCTTCAACATTGTATGTTGATACTCCAGCATCCAGATAATCCTGGATCTTCTGGTCCCCATGTCTTACAGAGATTGTTCTGGCAATAGGCCATGCAAGGAGAGCAGAGGATGGATCGTTGATAGCTGCAGTATTAGTCATCAAGGATACAGCGATAGCGCCTGAATTATTGAGTGTTGTGTATTGAGCAAGGTCTACGAACTTGATCTCACACTTTACAGATCCAAGAGAATCCCACATAGACTGTACCGCCTCAGAGAAGTTTCTGTTGAGTGTGCTGTCATAGGTAGTATACTCAAGCTTCAATGGATTTGCCTCAGTGTAACCGGCCTTTGCAAGGTACTCCTTAGCCTTTGCTGGATCATATGATGGAAGCGCTGTAGCCTTATGTCCAATGATTGTTGATGAGTAGAAGCTATCTGCAACTGTCGCCTTGCCGCCCCAGCCGATTGCAACCAAAGCATCTCTATTGAGTGCATAGGAGAGTCCAGCTCTCACATTGTAGTCATCATATGGCTTGATAGCTCCACAGAAGGTTATGAAGCTTATTCCCTGTGTATTTCCGCTTATAAGTCTTGTCTTTGGATTATTCTCGATTCTATCCCACTCTGTTGATGGAAGATTGAATGCGATATCTACGCCACCGGTTTCAAGCTCAATCGCTCTTGAAGAGCCTTCAACTATTACGCGGGCAATGAAGTGGCTGTAGGCAAGCTTATCACCCCAATAGCTATCATTAGCCTCAAGCTCGATTCTATCTCCGCTTGTCCATGATTTGAACTTCATTGGACCTGTACCCATTGGCTTTCTTGAGATATCCTCTGCAGATGCATTCTCATAGTAGTTCTTGCTGATAATAGCACAGCGATGAGATGCGAGAGCTGAAATAAGCGCAGCATTAGGACTCTTGAGCTTTACTATAAGATGTGTAGCATCTACAATCTCAAAGGCATCTGTATCGATAGATCCGAATAGATTTGATGTGAAGGAGCTCTTTGCTGCAGTCTTTAGTGAGTATGCAACATCCTCAGCTGTCATCTTAGAACCATCATGGAAATAGACATCATCTCTTAGTGTCAAAGAGAGTGTTGTATCATCAACCATCTTGTACTCTGTTGCAAGATTCGGAGATATATTTCCATCTAGATCTGACTTCAAAAGAGGCTCATAGATGAGTCTTGAAACTACAATGCCGTTCTGGTTTGAATGAGCATATGGATCGAGCTGCTGTGGCTCTCCATCGAGAGCTACGATTAAAGTATCTTTAATGGCTTGGCTAGTTGTCTGGGCACTCTTTTCACTGCCACCCATAGCAAATAGCGGAGCAAATAATGTTAATGACAGAAGAAGCAAAACGCTTAGACGTTTCATTCCTGACCTCCGGTATTTTTAAATTATGAATATTCTATCTATCTGCTAGGTTTTATACAACATCTATTCATAATATGCATAAATATCGGATAATTATACATCAATAAGAGATTCTTTTTATTTCCAAAGCCTTACCGCTTTCGCAATCGCACTCAATAAGAACCCCTTGAATAGTGCCCTTTCCCTCTGCAACCTCACTCTTTATAGGAAGCTGAGTAAGCTGGCGCTCTATCGATTTTACAGGATCAGAGCCTATTACAGCACCTACTACGCCTGTAAGACCTAAATCTGAGATATATGCAGTGCCCTTATCGAGTATCTTCTCATCCCTCGTCTGTATATGAGTATGAGTTCCAACAACAGCCGTAACACGCCCATTCAGATAAAAGGAATATGCTTCCTTCTCCTCAGTGCTCTCAGCATGGAAATCCACAAAAATCAAATTGGTTTTCTTTTTTATCTCTCTTACTAAGGAATCAACACCTTTAAAAGGATCATCAAGAGGGGCCATATTGACTCTGCCCTGAGCATTTATGACACCTATTGTCCTGTTTCCACATTTATAGATTCCATAGCCCTTTCCTGGCGCATCTGGGTAGTTAAATGGTCTTAGGATATCTGAAGCATCATCCAAAACTCTGAAGATCTCTTCCTTTTGCCATATGTGGTTGCCGCTTGTAATGACATCCACTCCAGCATTCTTCATCATTCTATAGTCTTCCTCTCTGATTCCAAAGCCATCTGCAGCATTCTCACCATTAGCTATAACGAAATCTGCATGTGTCTCCTTGATTAGAGAAGAGAGCCCTATGAAAAGGGCTCCCATTCCAGCTTTGCCGGAAACATCTCCCAGCATCAATATGCGGAGTTTTTCACTCATCTTGCATACTCCACTACACGTGTCTCTCTTATAATTGTGACTTTGATCTTTCCAGGATATCTGAGCTCAGCCTCGATTCTCTCAGCAATGCCCTGTGCGATGGTTTTAGCTCCATCGTCAGAAACAGTATCGCTGTTAACGAGTATTCTCAGCTCACGTCCAGCCTGGATAGCAAATGCATTTTCAACGCCATCAAAGCCCTTTGCGATATTCTCAAGATTCTCAAGACGCTTGATATAGTTATCTAGGCTTTCACGTCTGGCACCAGGTCGAGCAGCTGAAATAGCATCAGCAATCTGTACAATGATTGCTTCAAGGCTAGTTGGCTCAACATCATTATGGTGTGCAAGAACTGCATTGACGACCTTTGGATCCTCTCCAAGTCTCTTACAGAGGTCACCACCATACTCTGCATGGTTAGCCTCACTCTCTGTCTCTGCACCCTTTCCGATATCATGAAGGAGACCAGCTCTCTTAGCAAGCTCTGCATCCGCACCGACTTCACTTGCAATCATTCCTGAAAGAATTGCTACCTCTTTAGAATGAAGCAATACATTCTGGCCATAGCTTGTTCTGAAGTAGAGGCGTCCAATAGCCTTAATAAGCTCAGGACCGATATTATGGATGCCAAGATCGAATACTACCTTCTCTCCCTCATCTACAATAATCTTACCAACCTCGCTCGATACCTTGTTGATTACTTCCTCGATTCTCGCCGGATGTATTCTTCCATCCTGAACTAGGCGCTCAAGAGCAACTCTTGCAATCTCTTTTCTTACAGGATCAAAGCATGAGATAACAACAGCCTCTGGAGTATCATCAATTATGATATCTACACCAGTAAGTGTCTCTAGAGTTCTGATATTTCTTCCCTCACGTCCAATGATTCTACCCTTCATTTCATCTGAAGGAAGATCAACGGATGTAGTTGTAATCTCTCCGGAGACCTCAGTCGCAAGACGCTGAATAGATGTTACGATAATGTCTCTTGCAACCTTATCAGCCTGTAATTGGGACTCTTCTCTGATCTTATTGACATACACTTGTCCATCGTGCTCAGCTACCTGCTTCATCTGCTCGATGATCATATCCTTAGCTTCATCACGGGACATGCTTGCAACACGCTCGAGCTCTGCAGAAAGTGCAGCTTCTTTTTCTTCTGCTTCCTTCTCTTTAAGAGCTAGAGCACTATCTCTCTCTCCCAGTTGTCGCTTTATAGCATCAAGCTCCTGCTGTTTATGTTCAAGATTCTCCTCTTTCTGCAATAATCTTCTCTCAGATTTCTGCAGCTCAACTCGTCTCTCTCTCGCTTCAGCTTCCTGCCTCTGCTGCTCTTTAAGGAGCTTATCTCTACCCTCAAGAACAATCTCTTTAGCTTTAGCTTCAGCATCTTTAACAGCTTCCTCAGATAAGCGGATAGCCTTCTGCTCAGCAGAGGTAAGCTTGAATTTCGCATAAATCCAACGGCCTATAAAGCCTAATGCAATACCAGCAATACAACATAGGAGGGCTATTACTACTGTTAACATAGTAGAATTACCTCCTGAATTAATATTATATCAGAATGATATTGAATTAAAGTTAAACAACTGTCAAGGACAAAAAAAACCGCCACACACTGTGACGGCTTCAGGCAAATGCCTGTTTTGCGCTTCATAAGAAGCATGTTCAGCCTTATCGGCTAGGACCTCCATCTGCTTATTTGTCTTCTTTTGCAGACTTCTTTGAATCCTTTTTCTCAGCCTTCTCATCCTTCTTAGTCTTCTCAACTAATTCAAGGATTACCATCTCAGCTGCATCTCCAAGTCTGTTGCCAGTCTTGAGAATTCTTGTGTAACCACCCTTACGTTCTGCGAACATAGGAGCGATTTCCTTGAAGAGCTTGTTCAGAACAGCCTCGTCATAGACGATCTTTGCAATCTCACGGCGATTGTGAACATTGTCAACCTTAGCACGTGTGATCATCTTCTCGGCTAACTTTCTAACTTCAAGTGCCTTTGCTTTTGTGGTCTCGATTCTCTCATATCTGAAAAGAGATGTGACCATGTTGCGCTTTAATTGCTTGCGCTCGCTTGATGAGCGAGAAAGCGCATTGAAACCAATCTTATGCCTCATTATCTACTTCCTTGTTTTCTGGAACTTTAATAGCTGTCTTTAGTACGCTGAAATCAGTCATGCCAAGAGTAAGACCCCATTCCTTGAGCTTATCTTTGATTTCACAAAGAGACTTCTTACCGAAGTTTCTAGTCTTAGTAATGTCTTCTTCCGTTTTCTTTGTTAATTCACCAATTGTGTGAATGTTTGCAGTTTTAAGACAATTTGAACTGCGTACAGAAAGTTCAAGTTCATCAACAGATGTATTCAAAATCATCTGGAT
>CAVHSB010000006.1:0-13395 GCA_963638635.1 Flexilinea sp. | reverse complement strand
TCAGTTTTCTTAGCTAAATCACCAATAGTCTTAATACCGGCGTTCTTTAGGCAGTTAGAAGAAAGAACTGTGAGTTCACGTTCCTCAACAGGAGTTTCAAGAAGTTTTTTAATCTTCTCCTCTGCCTCATCAACTTCCTCTGTAGTGCAAATCGTCTCCTCATCGAAGTTGATGAAGATAGTGAAGTGCTCTTTGATGATCTTAGCAGCCTCACCTAAAGCATTCTCTGGTGTGATTGTACCATCAGTATAAATCTCTAGTGTAAGCTTATCGTAATCATTTCTCTGTCCAACTCTGGTTGGTTCAATAGAATACTTAACTCTCTTAACAGGAGAGAAGAAAGCATCAATTGAAATTACTCCAGGCTCTTCAGAGTACTTCTCATTTAATTCAGATGGGACATAGCCACGTCCAAGATCAATCTGTACTTCCATCTCTAGGTCGCAATCATCCATCATTGTGAAGATTGGTAGTTCTGGATTAGTAATAGTTACCTGATCTCTTTCAAAGTCTGCTCCAGTAATTACTCCAGGTCCCTTGCAAGGGATAGTAAGAATAGTACCTTCACATTCTTCTGGCATGCTTATCTGCAATTTCTTAACTGCTGCAATAATATCGCTGATATCCTCTCTTACGCCAGTAAGTGGTTCAAACTCACTAGTTACAATATGAGGAGTCTTCTGACCATCACCTGAATATGTAACAAAGCGGATAGCAGTTACAGCATATCCCTGGATTGAAGATAGAAGAACTCTGCGAAGTGTATTACCTACAGTTGTTCCAAATCCTCTCTCAAATGGGTGTGCAACAAACTTTCCATAATCTGCTGTTGCTACTGTGTGATCTGAGACAATACCAGCTGGTCTTTTGAAGCCTTTAAGAAGATTTTTTCTAGCCATGGTTACTCCTATAATTTTAACTGCAAATCAAGCAGCAATGCTGCTGGCAAAAAGCCAGCAAACATCAAACACGGCGAGTCTTGCGTGGACGACAACCGTTGTGTGGGATTGGTGTAACGTCCTTGATAGAACGTACCTTAAGACCAAGCACACCAAGAGTTCTGATTGCGCTTTCACGACCTACACCAGGTCCCTTAACGTAAACATTAACCTCTTTTAGACCGTAGTCCATTGCCTTCTTAGCAGCTGTTTCACAAGTTGTCTGAGCAGCATATGGAGTAGATTTCTTAGCTCCTCTGAAGCCTAAGCCACCAGCTGAAGCCCAAGAGAGTGCGTTACCTTCAAGGTCGGTAACTGTAATGATTGTATTGTTGAAAGTAGCCTGGATGTAAACATTACCTTCCAGAACTGTCTTCTTAACTTTTTTCTTTGCAGTAGCCATATTACCTTACTTCCCCTTATTTCTTCTTTCCAGCGACAGTCTTCTTCTTGCCTTTTCTTGTGCGGGCATTGGTCTTGGTTCTCTGACCTCTGACCGGAAGACTCTTTCTGTGGCGAAGGCCTCTGTAACATCCGATGTCCATAAGTCTCTTTATGTTAAGAGCGACTTCTGTTCTGAGATGTCCTTCGATTTTGTACTCTTCCTCGAGAACGTTTCTTAGTGTTGCAATCTCATCGGGTGAGAGTGTATTGATTCTTACATCTGGATTAATCTTTGTCTTCTGACAGATATCCATCGCACTCTTGTTTCCAATTCCGTAGATATATGTCAGAGCGATCTTGACTGCCTTATTTGGTAAGTCAACACCTGCTATACGTGCCATTTTGGCCTCCTACTTATTTCTGTCTCTGCTTGTGCTTCGGATTGTCGCATACGATGCGAACAACGCCTGCACGTCTAATAACTTTACACTTGTCACAAATTGGTTTGACACTTGCTCTTACTTTCATAGTTCAAGCTCCTATTAGATTTTCTTTGTCTTGCGTTTCTTTGAAAGGCTTACAAATCCATCATGATGATGCATCTTCATTAATCCGTCAAGCTGTCTCATGGTTTCTAGGTCAACACCAACCATAATAATTAGTGATGTACCGCCAAATAGCATTGAAACATCGCTTGGGAGTTTAAAAGCCAACTGTACTAGAGTAGGAATCAGAGCGATAAATGCTAAGAAGAGAGAGCCTGGAAGAACGATACGATTTAGAACCTTTGTGAGGTACTCTTCCATTTTCTCGTTTCTAACGCCTGGAATAGATCCACCGTTATCACGGATATTCTTAGCCATCTCTACTGGATTCAAGCTAACCTGAGTATAGAAGAACGCAAAGCCTATGATCAGCAGTGTGTAGATAACTAGATAGGGGGCACGCTGCGGATTCAGGAAGTTTGCTACTGCGCGAAGCCATGCAACATTAGAGTTGTAGCCAAGCTGCAGTGGAAGTGACAGAAGCATTGAAGCGAAGATAACAGGAATAACACCAGATGGGTTAATCTTGAATGGGATATATGTGCTCTGAGCACCATACATCTTTCTGCCAACTACGCGTCTTGCATACTGCACTGGAATCTTTCTCTGTCCCTGCTCTTCATAGATAACAAGAGCAACAACGAAGAAATACATTATAACAACAATAATAAGGGAAACAGGATTGATAGTACCTGCAGAAACACCCTTAATCATAGAATACAAAGCGTTAGGAATACGAGCAATGATACCAGCGAAGATCAATAGAGAGATACCGTTACCGATACCAAACTGAGTAATCTTCTCTCCAAGCCAGATCTCAAGCATTGTACCAGCTGTGATGCTGATAATAGCTACAGGAATGAATGCGCCTGTAGAAATAGCTAGAGCTCCTGGAATAGAGCTTGCATACATAATAGCTGCAATAGACTGGATGATACATACTACGATAGTGCCATAACGAGTGTATTGCTGAATTTTCTTTGAACCCTGAGGATCCTGCGCCAGCTTCTTTAAAGAAGGAACAACCAACATCAGCAGCTGGATAATAATCTGCACGCTGATGTATGGCATAACTCCCAACATAAAAATAGAGAAATTAGCGAAGGCTCCACCAGAGAAGAAGTTCAGATAGTCAGTAAAACTGTTAGAGTTGCTTGAATAATAATTCAATACAGCTCCAGGATTGATTCCAGGAATTGGAAGGAAAGCTCCAAGGCGAGTTACGCAAAGGAGTCCTAAGGTTATTAATACCTTCTTCCTGATATCCTTCATTCTGAACATATCTACTAGAGTGTTAGCCATTCTATCTACCTTTTATTATTTTACTTCACCGCCAGCAGCCTTGATCTTCTCAGCTGCACTTGCGCTAATCTTGACACCCTCTACAGAGAACTTCTTAGTAACCTCACCGTTATTAAGAATCTTTGCCTGAGCATCTTTTCCCTTGATAACTCCCATCTCTTTAAGAGTTTCGTTTGAAACAACAGCGCCGCTTTCAAATACTGCTTCAAGAGTAGAAAGTGAAACAGCAACTGCTTCTTCCTTGAATGGGTAGTTAGAGAAACCACGTCTAGCAACACGTCTGTAGAGTGGCATCTGTCCGCCTTCAAAACCTGGACGAACACCACCGCCAGAACGGCTGTTCTGACCATCGTGACCGCGACCGCAAGCTCTTCCCTTAGAAGAAGCGCCACGACCTACAATAGTCTTTTTCTTAGTAGCACCAAATGGTTTTTCAATCTGTGCCATGATTAAACCTCCTCAACCTTTACCATGTGGCTGATAGTGTTTGCCATGCCACGATTGACTGGATTATCTTCACAAATAACGTAGCTGTTAATCTTGCCAAGTCCGAGAGCCTTTACAGTCTTTCTCTGAACTGGAAGCTTTCCAGCAAGTCCCTTTACGAGTGTGATCTTTATCTGGTTTGCCATGATTAACTCCACATTTCTTTCAGAGTCTTACCTCTGGATTTTGCGACTGCTGCAGCATCATAAAGGTGAGCAAAAGCATCGAATGTTGCTTTTACTGTATTGATTGCATTTCTAGAACCAAGTGACTTTGAAAGTACGTCCTTGATTCCAGCAGCATCACATACCAAACGAACAGCACCGCCTGCAATAACACCAGTACCAGGAACAGCTGGCTTTAGAAGAATAGATGCACTCTTGAAATCGCCAATGATGTCATGTGGAATGGTGTTGCCCTTGAGAGGAACTGTGATAACGCTGTTCTTAGCATGCTCTGTTGCCTTTCTGATAGCGTCTGTTACGTCATTAGCCTTACCAAAGCCATAACCAACTCTACCATCACCGTAGCCTACTACAACAAGAGCAGAATAAGAAAATCTTCTACCACCCTTAACTACTTTAGCAACACGGTTTAGCTTTACCAGCTTCTCTACATATCCGTCTTTGACTTCTTTATCTCTTGCCTTTTCCATACTTGCTCCTAGAACTCAACACCGGCTTTTCTTGCGCCGTCAGCGATGCTCTTTACGATACCGTGGTAGATGTAACCATTGCGGTCAAATACTACAGTCTTGATATTCTTCTCTAAGAGCTTCTTTCCTACAGCTTCACCAAGCTTTTCAGCATTAGCAACTGTATTTCTGAGATCCTTGAATTCACCTTCAACAGTTGAGGCAGAAACGAGAGTATGTCCTACTGTATCGTCAATAACCTGAACATACATGTGCTGGTTAGATCTGAATACAGTCATTCTTGGTCTCTCTGCAGTGCCAGAGATTAACTTTCTGATGTGAGCCTTTCTCTTAGCCTGTCTTCTCTGTTTATCAATCATTCTGTTCATAATCTATGCCGCCTTATTTCTTACCACCGGACTTACCAACCTTACGGCGGATATTCTCGGTCTCGTACTTGATACCTTTGCCCTTATAAGGCTCTGGTCCTCTAAGAGAACGGATTTCAGCACAAACCTGACCAACCTGAGCTTTATCGATACCTGTTACAGTAATCTTGTTAGGTCCGTCAACTGTCATTGTAATCCCCTCTGGAATCATGTACTCGATGATAGTTGAGTAACCAAGAGCTAGAACAAGAATCTTGCCCTTGAGTTCTGCTCTGTAACCAACACCATTGATAACTAGAACCTTTGTAAAGCCCTTTGTTACACCTTCAATCATGTTGTTGATTAACTGGCGATATAGTCCATGATAGCTCTTTACGAGCTTGTCATCATTAGCTCTTGAAACTACAACCTCGTTACCCTTTACTTCTACAGTAATCTCTGGCTGATAAGCCTGAGTAAGAGTACCCTTAGGTCCCTTAACTGTAACAACGTTGTTAGCTGCACTTACAGTTACTCCAGCTGGAATAGCTACTGGTAATCTTCCGATTCTTGACATTCTCTACTCCTTACCAGATTGTGCAAATAAGCTCACCACCTACACGTGCTTCCTTAGCTTTCTTGCCTGTGATAACACCTGTAGAGGAAGAAACGACTACCACACCGATTCCGTTATAAACAGATGGAATATCCTTATAGCCGCAATAAACACGACGACCAGGAGTGGAGACACGCTCAATACCATGGATAACTGGAGTCTGATCATCTTCATACTTGAGGAAAACTCTGATGTATGGGATGTCGTCCTTTGTTACCTTCTTAAAATTCTTGATGAAACCCTCATTCTTAAGGATCTTAACGATCTGGAGCTTAAGATTAGAAGCGGCTACATCTACTTTCTCATGCTTTGCCTGACTAGCATTTCTGATCTTAGTCAGCATATCTGCAATTGGATCACTAACTGCCATTTCTTTTCTCTCCTACCAGCTCGACTTGGTAACGCCAGGAATCTGACCTTCATTAGCCAATTTTCTAAAGCAAATTCTGCACATATCAAACTGGCGCATATATCCACGAGGACGACCACAGATTCTGCAACGATTATACTTTCTTGTTGAGAACTTTGGGTCCCTATGACACTTTACAATTAAAGACTTTTTTGCCATTTCTCCCTACTCCTTACTTTGCAAAAGGCATACCAAGAGCCTTGAGAAGAGCATAGCCCTCTTCATCATTAGCAGCGCTAGTTACGATTGCAACGTTAAGTCCGCTGACTCTTTCGATCTTATCGAAGTCGATTTCAGGGAAGATAATCTGCTCTGTGATACCAAGAGAATAGTTTCCATGGCCATCAAAAGCATTAGGATTTACACCCTTAAAGTCCTTAACACGAGGGAGAGCAATTGAGATAAGGCGCTCTAGGAAGTACCACATGTTATCTCCGCGAAGAGTAACCATAGCACCGATTTCCTGTCCCTCTCTAACCTTGAAGTTAGCGATAGACTTTCTAGCCTTAGTCTTTACAACGTGCTGACCAGTGATCTGCTCAAGCTCTTTAACTGCAGCATCAAGGAGCTTTTTGTTAGTTGTAGCTTCACCTACACCAACAGAGACAGTAATTTTCTCAAGACGTGGAATCTGCATTGGAGTCTTGAAATTAAACTCTTTCTGGAGCTGAGGTACAACAGACTCAAGATATTTCTTCTTAAAATTAGGAATGAACTTCTCGTCAGCCATTATAGAACCTCACCTGTCTTCTTTGCAAAACGAACTTTCTTGCCGTTTTCTACCTTGTATCCAACCTTTGATACTCCGCCTTTTGAAACGAGAGCAACGTTTGAAACGTGGATTGGAGCTTCAATTTCCATGATGCCGCCCTTATCCTGAGCATTCTTCTTTTTCATGGTCTTCTTAACCATGTTGGCACCCTGGACGATGACCCTCTCTTTTACAGGGTCAACTTTGACGATCTTTCCGGTAAAGCCCTTGTCAGTACCGGCCAAGATCTTGACTGTGTCATCTTTCTTCAGTCTCATGTTCTTCTCCTACAACACTTCCGGTGCGAGTGAAACAATCTTCATGTAACCATCACGTAATTCACGTGCAACTGGTCCAAAGATACGCTTACCGCGTGGGTTATTGTTGGCATCAATGATAACGCAAGCGTTGTCATCGAACCTGATATAGGTACCGTCAGGTCTTCGGTATTCCTTCTTAGTACGAACGATTACAGCCTTCAAAACGTCACCCTTTTTGATAGCTCCGTTTGGAAGTGCGTCCTTTACTGCAACTACGATAATATCACCAATGCTAGCAACATATCTATGGCTGCCGCCAAGAACTTTGATGCACTGCACACGCTTTGCACCGCTGTTATCTGCTACATTCAAATAAGTCTGCATCTGTACCATGGCTTTTCTCCTTAGCGTGCTCTAGCAACAACTTCTTCTAGACGCCAGCACTTGTCTTTGCTGAGGTGACGGCATTCTACAACACGTACAGTATCCCCTACGTGAGCATCGTTTTTCTCGTCATGAGCCTTAAGCTTCTTAGTAGAGATAACATACTTCTTGTAAAGAGGGTGTAGGGTTCTGTTAGTTACCTCGACTACAATGGTCTTATCCATCTTGTCGCTGACTACTAGACCTGTCATTCTTTTCTTTCTAGCTTCCATTTCCTATGCCTCTCTTACTTTGATGTCTTATTAAGTCCGATGTCTTCTGCATGGATTCTTGTATTAAGACGAGCGATATCTCTTCTTGTATTCTTGAGTGCCATTGGGTTGTCAAGATGACCAAGTACCTTCTGCATTCTCAGGTCTACGAGATCCTTTCTGAGCTTTTCGCGCTCAGCGACTAGCTCTTTGTAACTGAGTTCTTTATATGACTTCTTCATACCTTACTCCATGTCTGAGCGGACAACGAACTTTGTCTTGATTGGGAGCTTTGATGCTGCGAGTGTTAAAGCTTCTCTTGCGAGTGCTTCATCAATACCACCCATTTCGAACATAATAGCACCAGTCTTTACAACTGCTACCCATCCCTCTGGGGCACCCTTACCATTACCCTGTCTTGTTTCAGCTGGCTTCTTTGTGTATGGCATATCAGGGAAGATACGGATCCATACTTTACCACCACGCTTAACGTGACGAGTCATTGCTACTCTGGCTGCCTCAATCTGGCGGTTTGTAATCCAAAGTGGCTCAAGTGCCATAAGACCATACTCACCAAAAGCAATTGTATTGCCTCTATGAGCAACTGCATCACGTGTACCGCGCTGCTTTTTTCTGAACTTTATTCTTTTTGGACTAAGCATGCTATTAACCTCTTACTTCTGTTTCGCTCTTCTTCTTTGTAAGAGCACCGACAGTTTCGTCCTCTGCTTTAGCGTGATCATAGATCTCACCATTGAATACCCATACTTTAACGCCAATAGCGCCAAATGAAGTATTAGCAGTAGCGAAGCCGTAATCGATATTAGAGCGGAGAGTATGTAGAGGAATTCTACCTTCCTTCATCCATTCTGTTCTAGCAATCTCAGCACCACCGAGTCTACCTGAGCACTTAATCTTGATACCCTGAACGCCACCAGCCATAGCTCTAGAAATTGCATTCTTCATAGCACGGCGGAATGCGCCACGATTCTCAAGCTGCTTTGCGATATTCTGAGCTACAAGCTGAGCATCACATTCGCTCTTCTTAATCTCTTTAATCTTGATCTGAACTCTCTTCTCGCTGCCAACAAGCTTCTGCATCTTTTCTGCGAGCTTCTCAACATTAGCGCCCTTAGCGCCAATGATGATACCAGGACGAGCTGTTGATACATAGAGTGTAACGCGCTGAGGCTTACGAATAATCTCAACATCGCTGATCTCTGCACCAGCTACTTCTGGGCAAGCGAGGAAAGCTTTTCTAAGAACTAGATCCTCATGAAGAGTATCTGCATACTCTTTTGGATCAACGTACCACTTACTCTTCCAAGTCTTGTTGACACCAAGTCTAAGACCTATTGGATTAACTTTCTGTCCCATGTTATTTGCCCACCTTTACTTTTTCGTCTACTACGACAGTGATGTGTGACATTCTCCTGAGGAGGATATCACGCTTTCCATGAGAACGAGCCCAAACTCTCTTTAGACGTGGACCGTCATCAACCTTAAGCTCAGAAACGTAGAGAGACTCTTCATCAAGCTTCTTGTTTCTGTCCAGAGCATTTGCACCTGCGGACTTGAGAACTTTCAGAATAAGCCTTGCGCCCTTCTGTGGCATTGCTTCAAGGATGGCTACAGCTTCAACATAGCCCTTGCCTCTAACGAGATCAGCTACAGGGCGTACTTTTGATGGAGAAACCATTTCATACTTAGCAATTGCTTTATAACCTTTCTTAGTTTCCATTCTATTACCTACTATTTCGTCTTCTTGTCAGATGCATGACCACGGAATGTGCGTGTAGGTGCAAACTCACCGAGTTTGTGGCCTACCAGGTTCTCTGTTACAAATACAGGTACCCAAGTCTTGCCGTTATATACAGAGATTGTAAATCCTACCATCTCTGGGATGATTGTTGAACTACGTGAGTAGGTCTTAATCATCTGCTTCTGACCAGCCTTATTTGATGCCTCAACCCTCTTAAGAAGACTAGCTTCAATAAAAGGACCTTTCTTAATTGACCTTGCCATTTTTTACCTACCTACTACTTGCGCTTCTTAACAATGAAACTGTTAGAAGGCTTCTTCTTAGAACGAGTCTTAGCACCCTTGGTTGGCTTGCCCCATGGAGTAACAGGATGACGGCCAGCTGCGGTCTTACCTTCACCACCACCATGTGGGTGATCAATTGGGTTCATTACAACACCTCTAACCTTAGGTCTGCGTCCAAGATGTCTTGAAGCACCAGCCTTACCGAGAGAAATGTTCATGTGATCTTCGTTACCAAGAACGCCAATAGTTGCATAGCATTCGCCGAAGACCATTCTCATCTCACCTGAAGGTAAGCGGAGTGTTACATAGTCTCCTTCCTTTGCTATTACAGTTGCACTGAGGCCTGCGCTTCTAACAAGCTGTCCACCACGTCCGAGATTTAGCTCAACATTGTGTACTGCAAGTCCGAGGGGAATGTTCTTCAGAGGAAGAGCATTGCCTGCTGTAAGAGGTGCTTTTGGTCCAGAAACGACCTGGGTTCCAACTGCAATTCCCTTAGGTGCAAGAATATAACGCTTTTCACCATCAGCATAGAATACTAGTGCAATGTTTACACTTCTGTTTGGATCATACTCGATGGTCTTTACAGTTCCAGGTACTCCATACTTATCGCGCTTAAAATCGATAATTCTGTAAGCTCTCTTGTGACCGCCGCCACGTCTTCTTACGCTGACACGTCCGAAGGTATCACGGCCGGCCTTCGAAGGAAGGCTTGTGGTAAGAGACTTCTCTGGTCTGTCTGTTGTTACTTCAGTTCTAACAAGAGTAGTTCTCTGGCGGAGACCAGGAGTATTTGGTTTATAATTCTTAAGAGCCATTTTTCCTTTTCTCCTTATACGCCTTCAATGGCCGAAATAGACTGTCCTTTGGCCAATGTTACAATTGCTTTCTTCCAAGATGGTGTGTAGCCCTGAACGTAGCCACCCTTACCTCTGGAGAACTTTGGCTTACCGCCAACATTCATTACATTGCAAGATGTGCATTCAACTTTAAAAAGTTCTTTTACTGCTGCCATGATCTCATACTTGTTAGCCTGAGCATCTACGCGGAATGTATACTTCTTGCACTCGCCTTCTCTAGCGATATTTGATTTTTCACTTAAAATCGGTTCAATGATTACTCTGTCTGCTCTCATCTCTCTGCTCCTTAGTTCTCACCGTAGAAATCATTAAGATTTGAAGCTGCTCCCTTGAGTACGATAATCTTTCTTCCATATAGAAGCTCCTTAGCGGAGAGCTTATCGTAAGCAAGTACGTGCAAGTAAGGTATATTTCTTGCTGCACGGCGAAGCATGGCATCGTCATCCTTCATAATAAGAACTGTGCGCTGATTCTCTGTCTCAAAAGCTTTCATAACAGCTGCCAGATCTTTTGTCTTACCATTTTCGCTGGTGAAATCTTCAACAACAACGAGTCTGTTCTCTTCTACTGAAAGAGTAAGAAGACTCTTCATTGCTAGTCTCTTCACCTTCTTTGGCAGAGCGTAAGAGTAATCTCTTGGCTTTGGTCCAAAGATTGTACCACCACCAACACTAACAGGAGACTTCTTGTCACCTCTTCTAGCGTTACCTGTACCCTTCTGCTTGTAAGGCTTTGTATTGCTGTAATTGACCTCAGCACGTGTCTTTGTGCATGCAGTTCCGACACGGCGGTTTGCTGCTTCGTTCCTTACGGCGTGGTAAATGGAGCCTGTTGAAACCTCAATACCGAAAACGTTATCACTTAACTGAACGGTTCCGATCTCCTTGCCGTTTGTGGAAAAGATTTTCTGTTCCATACTACTACCTAACCTACTTCTTGACTGCTTTCTTAACGATAACAGTGCTCTCTGTTGCGCCAGGAATAGCACCCTTAACCATAAGAACCTGCATCTCTTCATCTACTGCTACAACTTTCAAGTTCTGGACAGTAGTCTTTTCATTTCCCATGTGACCAGCCATGTTGTGGCCCTTGAATGTATGGGATGGAGTAGATGACATAGCTGTACCACCGATATCTCTATGGAACTTAGAACCATGTGTAGCTCTACCACCGCCGAAGCCATGACGCTTCATACCGCCCTGGTAACCTTTACCTTTGCTTGTGCCGGTTACATCAACGAAAGTAACATCTTTAAATAAGTCAACACCTAGAACATCTCCAGCCTTAACCTCGTTGTCGAAGTCTCTCATTTCCATGACTGTCTGCTTAGGTTCGCAAACATCCTTGAACTGACCTGCGTATGGCTTTGTTACTCTGCTAGCCTTCTTAGCGCCTGTAGCGAGTACTGCAGCAGAATAGCCATTCTTATCTTCAGTTCTATTTGCGATGACTACGTTATCCTCAATTTTGATTACTGTCACAGGAGTGAGTCTGCCATTTGCGTCAAACACCTGTGTCATTCCAACTTTTTTGCCGATAAGCCCTAACATCTCTTACCTCAACTTTACTGTCTAATCTCAACATCCACACCAGCAGGGAGTTCGAGTTTCATCAGGGCTTCAACTACCTTCTGTGTTGGATCCAGGATGTCAATCAATCTCTTGTGTGTTCTCATTTCGAACTGCTCACGAGCCTTTTTGTTTACATGTGGCGATCTGAGGACAGTATACTTGTTGATACGTGTTGGAAGAGGAACTGGGCCTGATACTTTTGCGCCCGCCTTTACTACAGTCTGAACAATTGATTTTGAGCTCTGCTCAACAAGTTCAACGTCAAAACCTCTTAACCTAACACGAATTCTTTCGTTTGCCATTTTTAAAAATCTCCAAAAATCAAATAGTCTGCCGGGCATCATCCCCGGCAAACTTCATTTACTTTTAATTAAGCTTCAATCTCTGTAACCTGACCAGAAGCAACTGTTCTACCGCCCTCTCTGATAGCGAAGCGGAGACCCTTATCCATAGCTACTGGGTGAATGAGCTCTACATTGATCTCTGTGTGGTCACCAGGCATTACCATTTCCTTTCCAGCTGGAAGGTGAACAGTACCTGTGATATCTGTTGTTCTGAAATAGAACTGAGGTCTGTAACCATCGAAGAATGGTGAGTGTCTACCACCCTCTTCCTTAGAAAGAACGTAGATAGTTCCGAGGAACTTCTGGTGAGGAGTAATTGTATTAGGCTTAGCAAGAACCTGGCCTCTTACAACTTCCTTCTTATCAACGCCTCTGAGAAGAGCACCGATGTTATCACCAGCCTGACCTTCGTCAAGAAGCTTGTTGAACATTTCAACACCTGTTACTACAGAGTTCTTTGTCTCTTTAATACCTACAATCTGAACTGGATCGTTAACGTGGATTACACCGCGCTCTACTCTACCTGTTACTACAGTACCACGACCTGAGATTGAGAAGATGTCTTCGATAGGCATTAGGAATGGCTGATCAACTGCTCTCTCTGGGAGTGGGATATAAGAATCCATAGCGTCGAGGAGCTCGTCGATGCACTTTGTCTTCTCTGGATCATCTGGGTTTGACATAGCCTCGAAAGCTGAACCGCGGATTACAGGAGCATTAGCACCATCAAAACCATACTCTGTGAGAAGGTCTCTCATCTCTTCCTCTACGAGGTCGATGAGGTCTGGATCGTCTACCTGATCACACTTGTTGATGAATACGATGATAGCTGGAACACCTACCTGTCTAGCAAGAAGGATGTGCTCCTTTGTCTGAGCCATAGCACCATCTGTAGCAGCTACTACGAGAATAGCACCGTCCATCTGAGCAGCACCAGTAATCATGTTCTTGATATAGTCAGCATGCCCCGGGCAGTCAACGTGTGCATAGTGTCTGTTCTTTGACTGATACTCAACGTGTCTTGTGTTGATTGTGATACCACGCTCTTTCTCTTCTGGTGCATTATCGATTGCATCATAAGCAAGGGCCTTGTCGCCGAAAAGCTTAGCGCAGTGCATTGTGATAGCAGCAGTGAGAGTGGTCTTACCATGGTCAACGTGACCGATGGTTCCTACGTTTACATGTGGCTTTGTTCTCTCGAATTTTTCCTTAGCCATCAGTTCCTCCTTGTGGCCTATGCCACAAA
>CAVHSB010000005.1:28079-29954 GCA_963638635.1 Flexilinea sp. | reverse complement strand
CTTAATTGTTAATTCATGGTCCAAGAAATCTTTAATGGCTTCGCTTTTAGGAACAAAGAAATAGCTGTTATCTGCATCTGCATCAGCTTCCGTTACGGATAGAGTATCAGACGTATTATTGATTTTACCTCCTGGATTTGTAATGGAGTTTTCGATATCACTCCAATTCTTATTAAAGCTACATGCAACTAAACAAGTCACAAGCACGATAATGAGTAATGTAAAAGTCATGTGTTTACTCATTATTTCCTCCTTTTTGGGGATATATGATTCTACCCCCGAATTTCTAAAATGCAGCATCCATACCTTTTGAATGCAACATTAATCTTCCTCTCTCTTGTTTTGGTATATAACATGCAACACTATATGTATCATTACTCCTTTAATGAAACATGATAAGTAACAGAATCCGTTTCATTTTATTCTCAATGAAACTATGGCTGTTATATTTAAAATCTATGCTCATTATCTTTACTACTCTTTGTTTTGATACATTCCATGTAACAACCTATGTATCATTTCTCCTTTTATTGACCCATAATATGTTACATAACGTGTTTCTTTTCATTATCAATGGAACAGTTTATGTTACATTTACTATCTATGCTCAATAGTTTCACTTCTCCTTATTTTGATACACCAATGTAACATCTCATGTATCATTTCCCCTTTATTCTTTTTGGGTGACCAATATGTAACTGATAATGTTTCATGATATTTAAAATGCAACTGATACTGTTGCATTTGCCGTTATATTTCTCTTTACATGTAACACTACATGTATCACTACCCTTAAAATCCTGATACTTTGATACAGAATAAAAAGACTCTATGTTTGCATTTTCCTGGAATGCAGCTATAGAGTCATTTTGAGAATTAAAGCTGTAAAAATGGTAATAAGCCATGAGATTAGCGCTTGTAATAGCTAAACACGTAATAGTGCTTCCACGTGCTTTATGTTCTATAATCATTTTCAAATAAGCTATGACTATTGGATATAACCTATTATCTGGATAATAGTGATAAATATTTCTTTTTCTCCACATGACTTAGTAACAGTATCATTGAAATAATAATCTGTAAAGAAATATTTTTAGAGGCTGATGGTCTTAAATAACTGCAAGGATGTATGCTGAAAGTTAGTATAGGAGCTAAATCCAACCTCAACGCTATAGTATATATATAGTGTTAATTGTCCCTGATCTGCATACTCTGATGGTACTTCATTTCCTGAGAATGCTTCACCGTCTAGGGATGTATCAGTAGTGAATGCCTTTTGATTGAATCTATTTAATTCATATACTACAGGATCATCTGTAGTTGATGGATTATTTATTATCATCTGAAGATTTTTAGTTGAAGAATCTAGATTGAAGTTTACATATGAATAGAGGCTTGATGTTGTTCTTGTGAATGCATCTGTTCCATATATGAATGAAACCTTGTTGTCACTATTATTCTGGTCTAATGTAAATTGATAGAGATATACAGTAGTACTATCTGTAGAGCTTACTGTAGTCGATAGAAAACGTCTATCAGATGCTAGAGAATAGTTCTGAAGACAGGTGTTTGTCTTATATCTATTATTGAATACTGTTGTAAGGTTTGATAGGTATGATGCACCAGATGGAGCTATTGTATAGAAGAAGCATATTCTTGGATACTGTGATGAAAGTACTTCTGCTGCTAATGTCTCATCTGTAACGACATCGCCTGTTACTGTTATATAGCTCTTAGTGTAATCATATGTAGCATCAGTTGAATAATTTTCAGTAGAATATGAAGAGCCTACACAATTGATTGGGGAATAGTTTGGAATTCCACAGGATGAAAGAGAAAGAATAAGGGCAGTGATTAAAATGAGTACTATTCCTT
>CAVHSB010000005.1:0-28069 GCA_963638635.1 Flexilinea sp. | reverse complement strand
AATTGGTTATTTAGAAAGCTGTGCTGCACGAGAGGATGCCATTTTAGCGAATTCGCTTTCAGTATTAGCAAATTCACCAGCAACCTGCTCATATGTAGCCTTAGCAATATCTATTCTGCCAAGCTTTTCATTGAGTCTTGCAACGTTGAAAAGTGCATGTGAAGCATAAACACCATCGTGTCCATAGTCATCCCATAGCTTATTGTAAATGCTTAATGCCTCTTCATCATTTCCCAAATTCTCATTGCATACTGCGGCATTGAATGATGCAACCTGTCCAAGATAGCTCTTCTTCTGGTTATCAGATACAGAGCTATATAGTGAAAGTGCACTTTCGTATTCACCATCTTCGAATGCAATATCTGCAAGAATCATAGTAGCCTTAGCTGCTGGATACTTCTTCATGCTTGAAGAAGTAATAAGAGAATTTGCATTCTCCTCCAGAGTACTCTTAGCACTCTTATACTCATCAGTTGAAGGATCTAATGTCTTAAGCTCACTAGCCTGCTTCTCAACGCTATAGAGATCTGAGTACTTCTTGTTGTCACTCTTCTCACTGATTGATAGAACAACAACTAAAGCTACAACAACAACCAATAAGACAGCAATTATAATAGTCAATAGCCTAGCATGAAGTCCAAGCCAATTCTCTACCTTACCAGCAAATCTTTCGGTAGCGGTAAGTTCATTTTCTTTATTTTTCTTGCTCATTGATTATCCTTGAATAAGAATCTGCGCAAAATATGCGCAGATATCTAGATTAGTTGATTAGTTCTTCTTAAGCATGTCTGCGAAAGGATTGTAGGTATCTTCCTCTTCCTTGTCGTCAGCCATATACTTAGCCATCTCTGATTCCTGGCTTCTCTTAATCATTTCCTTGATTGAGAGAGAAAGCTTCATTGTCTGAGGATTGCAATCAATTACCATAGCTGTAATTGGCTCGCCGATCTTCTCCTTGTAGCTCTCAAGAACCTCATCCTTATACTCTTCGTCTGGTCCAACAAGATTGAACTTAGAGATAAGACCTTCAATATCGCCAACAACCTTAACGAATACGCCGAAGTCTGTTACAGAGGATACTGTGCCCTTGATTACAGAGAACTTTGGATAGTCTCTCTTAAGCTGCTGCCAAGGATTGCCCTCGAGGTCCTTTACAGAAACTCTGATTCTCTTGTTCTCTGGCTCTACCTTATTGATCTTAACATCAATTACATCGCCCTCTTTGCAGAACTCATTCATGCTCTTGATCTTCTTTGTCCAAGAGATATCGTCGATGTGCAAGAAGCCATCGATGCCATCCTCAAGATTAACGAAAGCACCTGATGAAGTTACCTTAACAACTGGAGCCTTAACAACCTTGCCAACTGGGTATCTGTCGAGGATTGTATCCCATGGGTTATCCATGAGCTGCTTAAGTCCAAGTGATACTCTCTTCTTATCAAGGTCATATCCAAGGATCTTAGCCTCAACTACGTCACCAATGTTAACAACCTCTTTTGGATTTGTGATTCTCTTTGTCCAAGAGAGTTCAGAGATATGAGCAAGGCCTTCAATTCCTGGCTCGATTTCAATGAATACACCAAATGATGTGATCTTTGTTACAGGCTTCTTGATAACATCGCCAACCTGGTATCTCTCTTCAAATGTTGTCCATGGATCAGCTTCCATGTGCTTGAGAGAAAGATTGATCTTCTGAGTCTCTGGATCAATGTTGATGAGTCTGAGCTGTACAATCTGACCCTTCTTTACAAAATCCTTTGGTCTTGTAACATGGCCCCATGACATATCGTTGATATGTAGTAGTCCATCAAAGCCACCAAGATCGATGAATGCACCAAATGATGTGAAGGACTTAACCTCGCCCTGTACAACGTCACCAATCTGGACAGACTGGAAGAATGCATCCTTATTCTCTTTGATCTTCTTCTCAAGATATTCTCTTCTTGATACTACGCTCTTAAGCTTTGTGCCAGCGTGGAACTTGTCAATTACAAAGTAATCTGTCTTTCCAACTAGTGACTCTGGCTCTTCAACTCTGACTACATCAGCCTTTGATAGTGGGCAGAATCCCTTATAGTCAGCTCCGAGGTCTACCTCGTAGCCACCCTTGATAACCTTAACGAACTTACCAAGAACTGGAGTTCTATCCTCAGCAGCCTTCTTCAAAAGCTCTGTCTTCTCTTTAGCTTCTGCTTTCTTCTTTGATACAACAACCTGACCACGTCCGTTGTCAAGTCTAACTATAGTTACAGCTACTTTATCGCCAACCTTAGGAAGCTCGATGAATTCCTCTACAGGAATCTGTCCCTCTGACTTGTAGCCAATATCTACTAGAACTGTTTCGTCATTTGTCTGTACTACAGTACCGGTTACGATCTGACCGACTTCTAACTCCGGAATTGACATAAGATGCTGCTGCAGATAGGACTGCTTTTCAGCATTCTGAGTTTCATTTTCCACTTTATTACTCCTACTACTAAATTACCTTGCTAAATGCTCTTGCATAGCACTTACAACTTTCTCACAAACTTGTTCCATGGTCAAGTAAGATGTATCTATATAAAGAGCATTATCTGCTATTTTTAAAGCTCCGACAGGCTTTTCCTTATCATTTTTATCACGCGCTATAATTCCTTTCAGAATTTCATCATAGCTAGCCTCTTCCTTTTGCTCCTCATAGCGTCTTTTAGCCCTAACCTCCGCAGAAGCATCAAGGTAGAACTTATACTCTGCATCAGGGAATATGACAGTGGTTGTATCTCTGCCTTCTGTAATAACATCAAGCCCATTCGCAACCTCTCTAGCCTTCTCTGTAATAAGCTCTCTGACTCTTGGATCTGAGGATACCTGAGAGACATATCTATCAATCTCTGCAGTATGAAGCTTAGGCTCCACGTTCACACCATCAAGGCATATATTACCATCAGCTACAGTAAGCTTAATATTCCTAGCAGTCTCTAATACGCTGTCCTTATCAAGCGGATCAAGGCCCTTCTCAAGCTGAGAGAGAGTAAGCGCTCTATAAAAGGATCCAGTATTAAGAAAATAGAGGCCATACCTTTTGGCGATAGTCTTAGCAACAGAGCTCTTTCCGCTTCCAGCAGGTCCATCAATAGCTACTATCATTTTCTTCTCCTGTTCTCATTGACTGAAGGCTTAACTCTCTCTTCTTGGATATCTGGTCCCTTATTTACTCTGATTCTCTTCTTCGTTATCTCCCTGCTGTTTCCAGCACCAGTTAAGAGTCCATTGATTTCCTTTGCATTGAGGTTTCTCCACTCACCAGGCTCCAGATCGCCAAGCTCAACACAGCCTATTCTGATTCTGGTAAGTGATTTAACATCATAGCCTAGGAATGAGAAGATCTTTCTGATCTCTCTGTTCTTGCCCTCTGTCAGCGTAACCTTTATAAAC
The DNA here is from genome assembly GCA_963638635.1 of Flexilinea sp. Taxonomy (GTDB): domain Bacteria; phylum Spirochaetota; class Spirochaetia; order Sphaerochaetales; family Sphaerochaetaceae; genus Ornithospirochaeta. The sequence continues at coordinate 24,655 of CAVHSB010000005.1, read as the reverse complement.
TGCTTAGTGCGTGGAATGAAGTCATAGCGCTTGATTCTATATGGGCGTGGCATATCGATATAGATGCCATCCAGTGCCTTATTGAGATCCTCGATCTCAACTGGTCTGTCAAGCTTTACTATGTATTCCTTCTCAACCTCATATTTTGGATGCATCATTGCATTTCCGAATTGACCATCATTTGTGAAGAGAATAAGCCCATTTGATTCCTTGTCGAGCCTGCCCACATGGAATAGAAGATCCATATCACGCATGCCTATAAGCTCACGTGCATATTTAGTCTCATTAGGATCGTAGTTAGTGCAAACATAGCCCTTTGGCTTATTGAGAGCTATGTAGTATCTTTTATCAACAAGTTCTATAGTCTCGCCATCTACCTGCACTATATCCTCACCATTAACCTTAGTGCCCATCTCTCTTATAGTCTTGTTGTTGACCATTACTCTACCCTGAGCAATAAGCTCCTCGCAGCTTCTTCTGCTTCCGACTCCGCACTTTGCCATATAGGCCTGAAGTCTCATAGGGAATAATGTGATATCATCGCTCATTAAAATAAATCTCCTTGATTCTCTTCTTCTTTGTTGAACTTAAGTCTATCAGCTTCATTGAGTTTAGGTAACTCAGAAATCGACTTAAGCTTGAATTCATATAAAAACTTACGTGTTGTCCAATATAGGCAAGGGTGTCCTGGAGTATCTGCTCTTCCAGATACCTTTATATAGTCTCTGTCCCTTAACAGCCTTACGATAGAGTCAGAAGATCTTACGCCTCTGAGCTTATCAATCTCGCCCTTGGTTATAGGCTGCGAATAAGCAACTATAGCAAGTGTCTCCAAAGCTGCCTTAGAAAGCCTTCTGTCTACCTTTCTGCCATAGCTTTGTCTGAGCTTTGGATATAGATCAGGGGAAGGCTGGAAGGAGTATAGATCGTCCTCTTCTAATAATATAAGACCGCTGTTTCGCTCCTCATACACATCCTTTATAGCATATAGCGCATCTAGAACAGCTTCCTTATCAAGCTTAGAGAGAGACATAAGACGCTCAAGCGATATCGGATTATTCTCTATATAGAGGATGGTCTCTATCAAGCGCTCATCGCCTTCTAATATTTTCATATCACTCATCGTCATCCTCCAAATCTATCTCTTCCTCATCGCCTACGAACTCCTCTTCCCTCTCTTCTCCGAGCTCTTCTGCAATATCCTCATTCTCGCTTATCATATCCTCAAGACGCATCTCAGCCTCTCTTGTGAGTATATTGAAATCTGAGGCCTCTGTCCTCTTTGCTCTCTCTTCCTCTTCCTCGGCCTTTCTATCTATCTCATCATAGGACTCTCCATGAGTCCAATCCTCAGGTCTCTTAACAAGCACAATCGGGCCATATAGCACTTCCTGCTTCATTAGCACCAGTCTATCTTTAACGCTCTCAAGTATTGCCATAAAGGATACTATGACATGAAGAGGATTAGTCTTATCTACAATGAGATCCTCGATTGTTATGCTATCTCGAGTCTCAAGAAGCTCCATCATAAGAGCCTTCTTCTCATGAAGAGATACCTCCTCATATATATTGAAGATCTTTGAGGGAGGAGTATTCTCAAGCAGTGCTGCAAAGGTATCCTTAAGATCATCAAGCGTTACGCCATCAAATAGATCCTTATCCTCAAATGGGATAGCAAAGAAGTTCTCGCCTCTCTCGATTCTAAGCCTATCGTCCCCGCTGTTTCCAGCAAGAAGATCTGTATATCTCTTATATTTCTGGTAATCAAGAAGCCTATCAACAAGATCAGATCTCGGATCCTCATACTCCTCATCGAGTGCTGTAGTATTTGGCAGCAATAGCTTCGTCTTAATATATAGCAGTTCAGCCGCCATACGATAGAAATCCGCAAGATCGCCAAGCTCTGTCTCGTGGCTCTTGATGTACTCAATGAATTGATCTGTTATGAGCGCTATTGGAAGGTCATATATATTGGCCTTATTCTCTGAAATAAGATGCAATAGCAGATCCAGAGGACCATCAAAGTCCTGATGGTTCTCCAGTATTCCGCTTACATGGAAGCTCTTAGCCTCCTTAGGATTGAGTATTACATCAACATCATCACTCATACGTTTGAGTATAAATTAGTTTGAAGTGTTGCTCAACGACCTGAAATTAGAAGTATCTGACAGGGCGAACATAATTCCATCTGTCGCGCTCATCATCTGTCTGATATCCATCAGCAAAATTCTGTACCCATGAGCTATGGCCAGTATCTTGGAATTTACAGCTAGTCCAATAATAATGGTTTTTAAAGTCGCCAAGTCCATTCTTCTTTAGATTCTGGTACATAGCATTCAGCTCATCCTTGCTTGGAACAAACCAATCCTCAAAGCCATCTATCTCTTTATTCCATACCTGATATGCAAGTGTATTTCTTCTGCTATACAGATTTTGAGTATTCAGCTTTCCTCTTCCAATAGGATCTCTTGTATCAAGTATACTAAGACTATAAGTTAGATAAGAAGAGAAAGAATAACGAATATCTGTTACCATCATGCAGTAGGAGTAAGAAGATGGGCAGACAGAGAAAAAGGTACACAGAGACATTTAAGCACAAGGTGATTGTAGAGGCTTTAACAAGCGGGAAGACAATGGCGGAGGTAGCAGCAGCAAATAACATAGCACCTAGCCTTGTTACCGAGTGGAAGGATGCATTCATCAAAGGAGAAGAAAGCAAGGAGCTGAAGAAAGCACATAAGCAGCTTGAAGAGAAGGACAAGACAATAGAGACTCTGATGAAGAAAATCGGAGAGAAGGAACTTGAGGTCGAGCTGTTAAAAAAAAAGACAGCGCGCTTCGACAGGAGGACTTCTGGAAACTCGTAGATCCTAGCGCAGAGCGGAATGGAGTCCATCTTCCAATAATACACCCGTGCGTGTAACTCTTGTTGCTTTTCCTACAAACCCATGCTATCTTATTTGTGGATAGAGAAAAAGCGAGACTCATTTACTGGTCCTTCTGATTGTAGTGCAAGGGAAACACTGCAAAAGAGGTGAGTAATATGTCAGCAAACAACAAAAAGCTCTACAAAAGAGCAGGTGCATCACCGGAGAGAGACTTCTGGTATATGTATCTAAGAGACCCTTCAACAGGAAAGCTAATCAGAAAAAGCACATTCACATTCGACGAGGAAGAGGCGCTTAAGATATGGCAGCTTGAGCAGGAGAAGCTTAATGCGCTATCTGTCAACGCAAGGTTCGGCACAATACTGTCGCTTTATATGAAACCAGAGACGAACCCAAGATTCAAGAGAATCCAGCTTGAAGGCGGACACTATGGAATGGAGCATGCGAAAAGAGTAGCGAGGGAATGCACGAACATGCATGCGCTATTCTCCAGGGAATGCCCAGCGATAATGAAGATGAAGATAAGCGATATCAAGACGATGCAGTTCAAGATACTCAAGACTAAGCTCATCAATGAATACGGCAACAGAAGAAAGACTTCTCTGATGCTGGAGGCTCTCAAGGCTGTATTCTCGCAGGCTCATGAAGATGGGATAACAGAGGTCAATGTGACTGCAGGGGTGAGCAATGTGCGCTACACTGCAAAGCCAAGATGTGCAGCAGATGATAAGCTCATAGGCAGGATAATCGCATTGAAGGACAGATTCCCGAATGTCAAGGACTGGGCATTCTTCACAATACTTGCTACTACTGGCATGAGAAGATCAGAGCTTCTAGCGCTTGAATCAGATCAGATAAAGGACGGAGTGCTTACAATAAACAGGGCGCTTAAGAGCATATACAAAGATGATATAGGCCTTCCGAAATGGGATATCGTAAGAGTGATCCCTCTCTCCAAGATAACGCAGTATGCCATTTCCTGCATAGATCCAGATAAGGACGGCAGATACTTCCACAACAACAGAAGATGGGCTGATGATTCATTCATTAGGATGAAGCTGGCAGCATGCTCAGTTCTTCATGATGATACAGCTGCCATAATGTCGCTTACACCGCATATTCTGAGGCATTCTCTCAATACCAATCTACTCGCAGCAGAGACTTCTCCAGTGCTGGTTGCGTATTATCTTGCATGGGCGCATCAGACACTCATAGACATGCAGGAGAGATATACGCATCTGCAGGCTATGAAGCTCTCAGCGGTATCAGATGGAATAGATAAGATGTTTCCAATGGAGGAGCTTCTGAAGAAGGAGAAGCTGGGTTAAACTGGATAAGAAGCATTGGTATATATACTGAAGCTCTTAAGCAAGATATTGAAAATCATAAATAACCGCCACGAAACTTAGTGGCGGTTATCTAACTTAAAACTAGCCCAAAGTATTAGATTTGGCAAAATCATTCCAGTTCTCATCTACATAGCGTTTAAGTATCTGTCCAACAGTTATATTGTTCTTTTCTGTTAAGATCTTAAGCTTTGCTGCATATTCTTCTGGGATGCTTGTATTGACAGCCTTATAAGGCACCTTTATTCCCTTTGGCCTTCCAGCGCCTTCTCTTTTTCCTCCACGCTTCTTCATCTCTTCCATATCTACCTCAGCAATGAGAATGCTATTACAACCAAAGAAATAGTTGTTATGATTCTGCAGATCAATAGAATAGTTCTTCTTGTGCTTTCTTTCATGTTTGACTCCTTAGCCTAAAAAGTATTAAGTTATAGGAGAGAGGGCTAAATCCCTCTCTCTGAATCATCTTAGGGTATAATAACTAGTATGATTGCGGTGATGCTGGTTATAGCCGAGCAGATAATTGAAGCGATCAACTCTGCTATTTCCAGCTGTTCTTTTTTCTTGCTATCCATAGCTTTCCTCCTATGGTTATAATATAGCATAAAATAGAATTTATAGCAAGAGTAAATATCAAATAAGTACATATGAATATGAGATTAAATAAAGTGTAAAAGATTTACTTCTGTACTGTAAGAGTTTTGCACTTTGATAAAAGCTTAATTCAGCTCATCTTCTTATTGGAAATGGTATTATTTTTTCCCGGCATTCCAAGGACTCTTCTTATGAGTCTGAAATCCTCTTCGGTACCGAAGAGCTTAAGCCATCTTGCAATCTCCTCTATCTCATCGCTGTAGGCGGGGCTGTCCTCTCCAGTGAGAAGGCATTCTATACTCACTCCAAGAGCCTGGGCAAGCTGCAGGAGTGTCTCTGGCTTGGGCATATATAAATGTGTTCTCTGCTTGCATATGGTGTTGTAGTTTATATCTGCTCTGATGCATAGCTGTTTTAACGAGTTATAAGGGTTGAGATTGTCCAGATGCTTCCAGAACTCTTCTATGCTAAGCATGCTTTGACCTCTTCTTTCTCTGCAGGCTTCTGTATTCTGAGTATTCTCTCAATCAGAAGCAAATCTTCTTCTGTTGCATTGTACATAATGTTGTTAATAATTTTTTCAATCCGTTCTGGGTATGATTTGTATTCTGTACCAGTAAGGAGAAATTCCATTGAGCACCCAAGAGCATGCGAGATGTTATATAGATCAGAAGGGCATGGAATCCTCTCAAGGTATCGCTGTTTCTTGACATTGCTATAATCTACACCAGCTTCGGTCATGAGCTTCTTGAGTGTAGTATAAGGGTTCTTTCTATCTATGCGCTCCCATAGAGCATTGGCTTCAATATTCATGACTATAACCAATAAATAAAAGTTCCTAAAAAGTCACCAAAAATAGCTTGACTTCTTCTTCTTCTTCTTCTATTCTTTGCTTAATAGGTGGTCAATAGGCCATCAAAAGGATTTTGGCATGGAAAGATTCGTATCAATAAAGATAGAGCTATCAAAGGAAGAAAAGGCCGCTATCAAGGCTTATGCGAAGTCTAAGGGATACACTCTCTCTGGGTGGCTTGTACAGCTGATTAAGAGAGAGATGAGCAGCGATATTACAGCTTCATCCGTAGCTGTCCCTAGAAATCCCCTTAGGAGTGCGGATGAGGCTGTTTCATATAAGGAGGGCGAGTAATGGTATATCTCCAGAATCAAGATCTACAGAGCCTTATAAAGGCAATAGCCGAGATGAACAATGCGCTTGCTACGGTATGCGAGCACTTGGAGAGAGACGACTGGATCACTACAGCAGAGGCTGGAAAGATGTCTGGGCTCACTCCTAGGCAATGCCGATACAGGGCAGAGACGGGCAAATGGAAATTCATGAAGAGGGGGCAGGACTTCCTCTATTATGCTCCAGATGTCCTCAGAGAAAGCAGACAAGCCCAGGGCGCATGCTCGAGCTATTAAATAGGACCAAGGAGACGCTTTTTTCTTATCCACGTTGTTTATACATCCTGCTCGGATTCGAGAGCAAAGTAATTCTCATTAAAAAGGGGCTGAGGTATCAGATCTCAGTCCCAGAGTAATGATGAATAATACATCACGTATCAGCAAATACAGAATAACAGAGGCCAAAAGATGAGTAAAGCATTTTACATTGCGTTAGAAGCAGCAATTTACGTATTTCTCTTTGCATGGGTTCACCATGAAGAGAAGAAAGCATTAATGGAAGCAACAAAGCCATCAATCATCTCTGGAAAGGGATGGGCAATCATAGACGGCGAGTACATGGAGTTCTGATATGTCAAAGATGATCAGCATAGACAAGCTCAAGGAATGCGAGCACAACAGAGAGTATGGCGGGACTACGGAGCTTGCCACAGTAAAGACCCTGGGCATTCTCCAGCCTCTTCTTGTAGAGGAGCTGGAAGACGGAACATACAGAGTACTGGATGGACACAGAAGGCTCTTATCAGCAAGGGGATGCGGGCTCAAGAAAGTCCCATGCGAGATTGTTGGTAAGGAGATAGCTGAGAAGGTGATGCTTCTCTCCAATCTCGACAGAAAGAATCTCTCACCGCTTGACCAGTATGTAGCGATGTCAGACCTCAAGAAGCTTGGCTACAAGACGAATGAGATAGGAGACATTGTAGGCGTATCAAAGTACCAGGCTGAGAGAATCCTAAGGCTTGGCAATCTCATCCCAGAATATAGGGAGATGCTCCAGAGCGGGGCTATATCCATGTCGCAGGCCTCAGAGGTATGCCTTGCTGATGAGAGGATACAGAAGAAGCTTCTTGCATTCGTAATCACCAGCTGGCCCGCAAGGGAGATAAGGGAGAAGATAAACTATCTCAGAGACGGCTTCAGCCTTTCTTCATTCAGTGATGACTTCATTAAAGAGAACGATGAAGCCCATTGCGGAAACTGCTTGACATGCAAAGACAATCCCAATGCGGACTATCTTCTTTTTGAGGAATGCACAAAGAAGGAGGCCGTATGCTGCAATCAGTCATGTGCATGGACAAAGCTCCAGTGGCTGAAGAAGGCTAAAGGCTGCGATCTGCTTGTGAAGAGCTATTATGACAACATCTGGGAGGGCTATCTCAAAGAGCAGGGTACAGAGGTTGATGAACTGAAATATCCATACTCAAGCGTTCCAAACGAGAAATACGAGAATCAGCTTAAGGCTCTCACTCTCCGAGGCGAGGTCGTCTATATGGGCGGTAATGAGAAGCTGTCAGATGAAGAAGAGAACAAGAGCGAGAAGATAAAGGCACTCCAGGAGAAGATAGATGCAGATGTCTCCAACATACAGGAATGCATTGATAAGGCTATTGATGCTCTGAGGACCTCAAACAGAAAAGAGCCACTTGAGATAATGGGCTCAAAGGTAAAGCTTGAAGTGCTTTCCCTTGCGCATAGGGTTGGCTACATGTGTGTATGGGATGATGCATGCGGAAAGAACCTTACAGAGGCAATTACAAAAGCGGGGCTGATTGATGCAGTGCAGGGAAAGGCAAAGGCAAAGCAGTCTGATCTTGACTCTCCAGCAGTTGATGAGATACTTCTTGCAATCCGCTTTGACGTGCGCATAAAGCATCTGCTCACAGCAGTTGATGCAAATTACATATCCGGGCTTTATCCACCATCCTGGGGCGACAGATTAGCCAACATAGACAAGCTTCACAATCTCATCAAGGAGGCCTCTGAGCGCTTCACGATATGGCCGGCAGAGAAGGACAAGCTAGAAGATGCAGAGAAGCGCTGCAACCGCTTCTATGAAGCATTTGACAATGATCTTAAGAAGAAGGAGGCACTGGAAGAGTAATGGCAGAGAGAAGGATATACTGGCTTGAATTACCGCAGGGCTTTCTGGATTCACTTGTAGTAAAGAAACTCCGTCTGATGGCAGGCGGAGATACTTATACGATAATCGCTCTTAAGATCCTCCTAAAGGGTCTATCAGAGGACAGCGTTATAAAGTACCAGGGCATTGAAGATACATTTGCCAAGGAGCTTGCTCTTGAGCTTGGAGAGAGCGCAATAGACGTTGAGGTTGTAGTAGGCATCCTTCTTGCCTGCAAATGGCTTATCAGAGAGAACAAGAAGACCTATATCGTGTCCAAGGCCCAAGAGATGATGGGCTCTGAGTCTGCATCAGCAGAGAGAAAGAGAAAATCAAGGGAAAACAAGAAACTCCTTGCAGAGAAAGAAGATATTTGCATTGAGAATTTCATAGGTTGTGACATTGTCACAGAGGTGTCACAAGATGTCACAGCTGAGTCACAAAGTGTCACAGACCTGTCACAAGGTTGTCACACAGAAAAAGAACAAGAAACAGAAAAGTACCCAAAAGAAAAAGAACAAGCAAAAAGAGTAAAAGAAACTTGTGTAAACACAAGCAAAGAAAAAGAGCCGATTTCAGTGCGCAGTGAAGTGCAGAAAGCGGTTGATAGATGGCTTTTCACCTGTGGATATCCCGGAGAGCACAGAGAGCTCAGAGTAGCGCTTGAGGACTTCTCGGAGATGAGGAAGAAGCTCAGAAAGCCTCTTACGGCAAAGGCTACCGTGCTGAATCTCAACAAGGCACTAGAGCTAGCAGGAGGGCGAGTTGATGAGATGGCAAGGATCTTTGAGCAGAGCACAGCCAACGGATGGCAGGGAGTATTCGCTCTGAGAGAGGACTTTTCAAAGCCTGCAGCTTCTTCCAGAGCTCCAGTAAAGGGCGGTAAGGCAGGATTTACAGTTGAGGGGCAGACGGAGATTGAAGCAGAGGAGGTGCAGATGTGATCAGAAGCATGAGCGACATACTAGACCAGCCGTGCATCGACCTAGCTGAAAGACAGGGCAGAGCATGGCATGAGCTTGACGAGGATGAGAAGAAGGCAATCAGAGAGAGCTGGAAGAAAGAGGCTTCTGAAAGGAACAGGGCAAGAGCTGAGAGAGAGGCAGAGCAGGACAGAGAGCTTGAGAGGCAGAGAGCTGAAGCGAGGAAGAACAAGGAGAGAGCAGCATTTGAAGCTACGGTTCCACCCAGGTACAAGGATGCATCACTCAAGGACTTCTCAGAGAGCAATCCGATTGCACAGCATGTTCTGAAAGGCGGAAGTGCTCTTCTTCTTGGGAATCCAGGAACAGGAAAGACCAGACTGATCTACGCTGTTGCCAGAGAGCTCATAGAGCGGGGCGAGAGCTCAGACACCGTTGAGATAATCAACATGCTTGACCTTCTTGCAGACGTGAAGGAGAGGGGCGGAGAGAACTGGCCGAAGTACACAAAGAGCAGATACGGAAAGGTCAGACACCTCTTCATAGACGAGATGGACAAGACAAACGGCAGCAACTGCGACTACAGCATCATATCGGATCTAGTCTCATACAGATACAACAACATGCTTGCTACGGTGATAGCAGGGAATGGAAGCAAGGAGCTTGCGGTAGATATGCTTGGCCCTGCTGTTTTCTCAAGGATAACAGGGCGAGCAGATGGCGGGGCATTATACGAGCCTAAGGGCGAAGACAGGAGGAGAGGATGAAGAGCGTAGAAGCAGGCGGAGCAATGAAGGTAATCGGAAAGAAGACGATAGTGGAGCTTGACATGAACGGAGAGCTTGTAGAGAGAGTCCATAACAGCGCAGTGCTTGGAGAGAGCGACAGATTCGGATTCATAGCAAGAAGGACTGGGGCAAAGAAGAACGGCCCATATGTAAGCTTCATCAATGGAGACGTTACTGCGATATTCAACGATGCGTATAAGAGCGGAAAGCTTTACGTGAAGATAACGGCCGATACCATTGAGGATGCTGTTAAGCTCTGGAATGATCTGGTTACTGGCGATGCGGAGTAAATCAATTCTTCAGAGATGCAAGCATTGCTGGGTATGCGGAAGCACAGAGGGGCTTGAGGAGCATCATGTGTTCTATGGCACGGCATACAGAAAGCAGAGCGAGAGATACGGCTTGAAGGTATGGCTATGCAGGGAGCATCACAGAGGGAACACCGGAGTCCATGGGCATAACAGAGAGCTTGGCTTGAAGCTGATGCGGTATGCGCAGCGCAAGTTTGAGGAGACGCATACCAGGGATGAATTCATTCAGATATTCGGAAAGAACAGGCTAGATGATGAAAGAGAGAGACAAGCTGAGGGCGCTTCTGATAGTGGTGATAGCACTTGCCTTCCTAAGCAAGGGCTTTGAAGCAAAGAGGGTTATGGATGGATATAACAGCAAACTGGAAGAGGCTGTCAGAGACGATGCTGAATCTGGCATTGAAGGATGCGATGAGGGGACAGTACATGAAGAGCCTCAGATCATTCGGAATGAGCAGCATGCAATTGTTCTGTGACATGGCAGAGGTAGATGCTGAGCTTTATAGGAAGAAGCTCAGAGTGATGATAAGAGACAATGAGAGAGGAGACTTTGACGAGATGATACTTGAGGAGATAACAGACAAGCTTCTTGGCTTATCTGGGACAATGGAGAGCAATGTAGAGAGAGTAGTGGTAAGGGATGGCAAGCTTTACTTCATTACTGCATGTGAGGTCACTGAATGCGAGAAGCTTAAGATCCTTAGGGAGAAAATGGTAGTCCAGAACAGCATGATAAGCGAGGCCAAGGGATATCTTGAAGAGGGAGCAGCCAAGCTTGCTGAAGGAAGGCCCAAGAAGATACTGAGAAAGGCGTACAAGGCGCTCTGCTTCAAGAGAAGATGATAAGCGCGGATTCATACAGAGCGATGCGTGAGGAAGTGATAGGGCATCTTACAGAAGAGGAGAGAGCGATACTTGCGAGATACGGAGCGGGGCAGATGAGCACAAGAGCAAAGCCAGTGATCATAATCAAGAGGCATGAGATAAGGAGATACGAGTCGATAACCGATGCATCGAGATCAATAAGCATCTCGAAGCAGAGGCTATTGCGTGCTCTTGAGAGGGAAGATGGGCTAATCACTGGTGTTAAGCCTGCGATGTACATTGACTATGCGATAGAGGCAGAAGATGATGAGTGACTTTACGAAGGAGAGCACGGAGGCTTTGGAGAAGCTTCTTGAAGAGGACTTTGAGATAACGCTCAAAGCAGAGAATGAGAATAAGGAGAAAGAAGATGAGAGAAGAGGAACAGAAGAAGCATAGAGAGATAGTAGAAGCTCTGGAGCTTTATGGATGGAAGAAGACACGAAGCGGTAAATATGGAGAAAGGGGCGGATATGAGTTCTATGAGCACGATGGGATGCTCGCCAGAGTATATATGTACACTTATGAAAAACCACTCAAGGACTATATCGCAATATACGTAAGAACATATTTTACCTTTAGAGATGATATCGAGAATGTGAATATCGGCTACAAAGAGGTGGCTGATAAAGAAGGCACAAGAAAAGTACCAGTGTACCTGCAGTTTGGTGATGGCATGCGCTATGATGCAACGCTCTACCTGCAGGATGGAAGCGTTGAGCTTTCTTATAAGCAGAGAACTTTCTTATAAGCAGAAATAAGCATAAGGAGAATAAGCAATGGGGTTGATGGATTGCATAAACAGGATGAAGAGAGCCAGGGAGCTTGAGGCAGAGAGACGAGAGCTTATGCAATTGCTTTTAGAGCGGGGCTTTCGGTACAAGACACCTAACATGCTGCGTAAGGGTTCATTGGCTATAACCTTCTATGAAAGCGGAGAGATTATAGTGTTTGATGTACATGCAGGGATTATAGAGAAAGGGAAGATGAGTGATCTGAAGGTCAATGGCTATGAGCTGGAGCTGAATGGCAAGAAGTTCTTTTAGGCTTGATAAAGCGGTTGATTGATGTTAGATTGCAATAAAGAGGGTGCTACCGTGAACGGTAAGCCTCAGAGTCCGCAGTTAACGGACAATGTTAACAATATTGTGTCCGCCACTAATGCTTTGACGAGGTTTCGTGGCGGTTCTTTATGATAGAGGAGTCAAACATGTCAAATAGAACACTTCAATATATTCTATTAGCATTGCTTGTATTCAATACAGTGATGTCAATTGTTAATTATTTTCATTAATCTAAAGTCACGATTCTGTTAGCTTCCTTATATATGAACAGCTGGAGTATTTGCTCTGGCTGTTTTTTTGTTTATCTCCAACTGGTACGCTTTCCGTACCAATGCTATTTAAATCATCCAAAATATCTATCAACCTTAAAGCATGGAAGTAAAGAGAATACGCAAGAGATGCAAGACAGTAGGCTGTCCTAATCTGCATTACAACAGCAATGGCTATTGTGATAGCTGTAATGAGAAGTGGAAAGCAAAGCATCCCAGAGCTTCATATGGAGATGATAACAGACCTAGTGCTTACAAGCGGGGCTATGACAGCAGATGGAGAAAGTTCGCTAAGTCATATCTCTCAGATCATCCAGTGTGCGCTATCTGCGGTTCTCCTGCTACATGCGTGGATCATAGAGATGTTCCTGCTGATGTGATGATGAGCAGCTATGGCAGATTTGACTACGACGAGAGACATTATCAAGCGCTCTGCAGAGAGTGCAACCTTAAGAAGGGCAGAACTGTCGATAAGCGCATTAGAAAAGGATATGAAGAGGATTTGAAATGGCTAAATGTGGTAAAAACAACGTAATTTTGTTGATATACCCTTTAGAATATGATAAAACACTAGGGGGGAGGGGTAAAAAATCTGACTGCGTCAACGACCGCGCACGATTAGGCCACTCACACACACAAGGCTATTAAACATAGGACTGGAAAGGAAAAAGCAAATAGAAAATGCCAAAGAAAATCAAGAACGAAGTACTTACACGAATGCCGATGACTCCAAAGTGTCTGCATGGAATCGCTGCAGAGCATTGGGAATCCATTGTCCCGAAGTATATCGCGGACAAGGTTGTCTGCACGATTGATGTACCGATTCTTATCATGGCTTGCCAATGCTGGCAGAAGAGCCAGGAGGCTGAGAAGGACTCTGAGCGCTTCAAGGCGCAGAGCCAGTATATCAGCATCATGTCCAAGTTCGGAGCTACTTACAAGAGCAGAGTCCAGCTTGAGATTGATACGAAGCAGAAGCCTGCTAGCAAGGATACTTCTGATGATGAATCCTTCATGGAGTTTGAGTGATGGCAACTAAAGCGCAGGTCCAGAGAATAGCCAACTACTACAAGGAGCAGTTCTACCACTACGAGAATGCTGTGCTCACTGGTAAGCGCTCTGCATCAAAGGCAGAGATGGCTAAGGTGATGAGACAGAAGCATGATCTTGAGAATGGTGTAGAGGGCTTTCACTTTGACCTCCTCAAAGGCCTTAGGCCTCTTGTATGGATTGCCCTCAATCTTGTCTATCCTCTTGGCGCTAAGAGAGGCAAGGCTATGAAGCTCTCTGACTGGCAGGCCTGGGATACCGCTGTTCTTTTCGGATGGGTCAGCAATGAGACTGGAAACAGACGTTTTGCAGATGCCTTTATAGAGGTAGCTCGAAAGAATGGCAAATCAGTCTATGCTGGTGCTCTTCTTGACTATCTTGCCTTCGGTGAGATAGAGGGCGCCCAATGCTATGTTGCAGCAACCTCCAAGGAGCAGGCGGGCGAATGCTTTGATAGAGCTGGCAAGGCTCTTAAGCTTGCTAAGGGTGCTTCTGTATCGTTCTATAGCTCCCAGAACTACAAGGCCATCAAATGGAAGACTGGTACAATCATGGCTATCGCAGCAGAGCCTAAGGACGGCAAGCTTGCTTATGCATCAGTAATCGATGAGTATCATCAGCACAAGACCAATGCGCTTGTTGATTCTATCTCATCTGGTAACGTATCAGACCAGCAGGCCCTTCTGCTGAGAATCACTACAGCAGGCACCAATATCAACGGTGTATGCCATGAGGAATACAAGACATGCAAGAAGATACTCTCTGGAGAGAGCTATGTACCTTCCTACTTCGTCTCGATATATGAGGTTGAGGAGGATGACGACCCAGAGGATATAAGGACATGGGAGAAAGCAAACCCAAATATCGGCATAAGCGTAGATATCGAGAAGCTGGAGAGCCAATGGACAAAGGCCAAGCTTACAGCAGCTGGGCGTACTACCTTCCTTACTAAGAATCTCAATAAATGGTGCTTCTCAACTCAGAAATGGGCAAAGATGGATAAGTGGATGGAGTTCTGTCACTGGACTATTGATGAGCGCCTTCTTGAGGGCAGAGCATGCTATGGAGGCTTGGACCTTTCATCTGTAAGCGACTTCACTGCATTCACTCTTGATTTTCCAATGGATGATGGTACGCACGTCCAGATATCGCACTTCTGGATAGCCGATGCAATGAAGGAGTCTATAGCGCTCCAATGCGGTATCCCAATTGACAGATGGATTGAGGAGGGTTGGGTGACAGCCACTCCAGGAGAGGTCATTGATTATGACTATGTCAGAGATTATCTGAATGAATGCTATACACGTTACAAGCTGCTCTATATCGGTGCTGACAGATGGAGGCTCTCAGATCTTGAGCACATCATGCCGCCTTGGTTTGTTGATGTAGCATATGAGTTCGGACAGGGCATGAAGTCAATGAGCCCTTCAATAGAGTTCTTTGAGCGCACATACCTTGAGGGCAATGTGAGTGCAAATGGCAATGAGGTCATAGACTGGATGATGAGCTGCGCGGATATCAAGCAAGATCCATCTGGAAACGTGAAGCTTGTAAAGCCACAGAGAGCCAAATCAGAGGCACGAATAGACGGAGTCATAACATCTGTAATGGCTCTCGATGTAGCAAGAGCTCAGGGCGAGCTTTATATAAGCGATGATGAAATAGAAAGAATGGTTTCTTTTACGAGGTAGAATATGGGATTATTTGACAGATTCAAGAAGAAGAGCGAAAGCGTAAGAATAGAGCTTGCCAATACAGGGAACGGCAATATCGCAGTGCTTCCAGAGTCGCTTGAGAACTCAAGCTTCTGGTCCTGCGTGGTCAATCTATCAAGAATATATGCAACTCTTCCTCTTCATGCATATGCTGTGGACAGAAAGGGCAACTCGGAGATGATGAGCGAGGACAGCCTTCTTGCAAAGCTTCTCTTAAAGCCATGTCCCAACATGAGCGCTTATCAATGGCGCTATATCATGGGCTTCAACTTCGAGATGCATGGAATAGCGACAGCCATAATAGAGCGCTCGCGCACTGGGCTTCCTATAGCTCTCTATCCAGTCTCTCCAGCTTCTCTTGTGGCGCATTGGAGAGGCGATAAGCTCTACTTCACCTACGCACATGGCGGGATAGACTACAGCAGCGATGACATACTCCAGATATACAATACGCCTACTGGATATGGAACTGTATTGAGCCCTGTATACTACGCAAAGTCAGATCTTGACCTTGAAGAGAAGTGCAAGCAGATGCAGAGAGAGTATTACGCAGGAGGTTCTGTAATGGGAAAGATCATCAAGGTTCCTTCCCAGTTCACAGACGAGCAGCAGGATAAGCTCAGAGCGAAGTTCGACTCAACCAAGGGCTATAAGAACATCGTGATGAATGAGCGTGTTACAGTTGAGCAGATACAGATACCTACCAACGATATCGCAAGGCTCTCTGAGGCGCAGAAATGGTCAAGCGCTGAGGTTGCAAGGCGCTTCAATGTCCCTCTCTTCTTCCTAGGTGACAGCTCTGTCACCTATGGGAATGCTGAGCAGCAGGGATTGCAGATGGCTATATATTGCCTCAATCCTAGAGTCAAGGCATGGGAGATGGCTTTCGCGGACACAATATGTCCGACTGGGCAATATATCAAGTTCTCTCTTGAGGGCTTGATGAGGGGTGACCATACAGCAAGATCCGCATTCTACCACAATGCTGTTATGGATGGCTGGATGTCTATCAATGAAGTCAGAGGCAAGGAAGACCTCTCACCAATCAAGGATGGCGATGTGCATTTCTTCCCAATGAACTATGGCTCTTTAAGCGATGTGGCATCTGGAAAGTTTGCCAATGGCTCATCTGCTTCTATATGGGATGCTCCATCAGAGAATCGTGTGAGGATGCTTAGGCCTATTGATGAGAAGAAGGCACATGACAGAGCATTCATAGCAGAATCTACTGCTCCAGCTCTGTCAACAAGGGCAAAGCTCCAGAGGCTTGTAAGAGCGCAGGTCAAGGCAGAGACAGCAAAGCTCAAGGAGCTCGTAGCTACTGGTAAGCCATACAACATAGTTCTGAAGGATTTCATAGAGTATCTTGCGCAGCATGCTGAGGAGGTTAAGCCACAGTACAAGGAGCTCTATCTCAATATCCTCAAGAGAATGCTTCCAGTCATCACTAAGGAAGTCAATTCAGATCTGAAGGTAGGAGATGACAAGCTTGACGGCTTTGCAGATAAGTACTCCCAGTCGATGATCTCAAGACAGCAGGGACGAGTATATAAGGCTGTATCAGAGGCAGAGACAGAGGAGGAGCTTGAGGATGCGACAGAGGAGCTTGCCGATTCTCTTCCAGCAGAGACCGCAGATGAGGAAGTACACAGAAGCGCCAATGCATTCTCTGTGTTTCTATATGCCAATCTCGGAGTCAAGTACATGCACATAGTATCAAGTTACGATGCATGTCCTTTCTGCTCTAAGCTTGATGGCAAGGTATGCGAGGTAGATGGCTATGTGCTCAAGAAGGATTCTGACGAGGATGACGGAGACGGCGGAGTAAGGCACATAAAGAAGAATTACAAACATCCCCCATTCCACACGCATTGCACATGCGGGGTGGCACCAGGGAAATAGGAGACAGATATGAAGAAAAAGCTGGTAGAGAGCTTCTATCTTCCGAGCGTGCAGAAGATGGAAGAGAGTGAGAACAAGGGACACTGGAGAGCGCCTATATGGAATCTCGATGAGGTCAACCTCAATGGCAGGATCTATCCTACGGAGCTTGCTGAGAGAATATGCAGGGAGAGTCCTGTAACCATCTGCAATGATGGGCATGACAGCGCATTCCAGAGCGGAAATGAATATGCATGTGCTGTCGCTGTCTGCAAGAATCCAGTGATTGAGAACAATCAGATGGTAGTTGACATCGAGTTCATAGACATGGACTACAAGGCCAAGCTTGAGGCTCTTATGGCTCATGGCGTGAAGATAGGTGTAAGCAGTGTCGGATATGGCGAATGCGATGACGATGGGCGCATAAATCCGGAGAGCTTTGAACTGGTACGCTTTGCGGACTTTGTGACTTGCCCTGCAGGAATGGTGTACGCGAAAATTGAGAATGAAGAATGCGAAATGTCTGGAAAGCAGTCTGAAAAGAGTGTGGATGCAATGGCAGAAGCACAGGCAGAGGCAATGGCTGAGCGAAGGAAAAAGCTTGCTGGCAGATTCGTGAAATTTTTATAGGAGAAGAAAATGGAAACAAAGACAATCAAGACAATGATTGAGCAGGCACAGTCTGCTATGCAGAATGCCTTCGCTAAGATGCTTGAATCCTCAAGCGAAGAGGATATCAAGAAGTATGAGAATCTCTGCGCACAGATGGAGAAGCTCAATGCACAGCTCAAGGAAGCTGAGGCACAGGAAGAAAGAGACAATCTGTTCTCTGAAAAGAAGACTCCAATCCAGCTTGCGGAGAAAGACAAGAGCTCTCTTGATGAGAAGGTGCAGTTTGTAAAGGCTCTGAGAGAAGCAGTTGCAAAGGGCAGCACATTCTCTGGCCTTATCCCTCGTGATGTAGCTCATACAATCCAGGAGAAGAAAGCTAAGATCGCAAAGCTCAGAGGCTACTGCACAGTACACCAGGCTACTGGCGACTATACAGTTTATGTTGAAGGCGATGATGTATCTGTAGCATATGTTGGCGAAGGCTCAGCTATTACAGAGACAACTCCATCTATCAAGCCTATTGGTCTCTCTGCTCTCAAGCTCGGAGCTCTCATCAAGGTATCAAGCGAGTATATCGAAGACCTTGCTGTAGATGTTCTTGGCTATCTCACAGACAAGATCGCAAAGGGCTTTGCAGAGAAGGAAGACAGCGAGATTCTATTCGGTGCTGGCACAACATCCTCTAAGACTGCTATGCGCGGCATTGATACTGGCTCTATCGGAACTGTTACTGCAGCTTCTGCTACAGCTTTCACATGGGCAGAGGTTAAGAAGACTATACAGACACTCAAGGCATACAGAGAGAATGCTATCCTCGTTATGAACAGCACAACACTTGATGCTATCCATGAGTTCAAGGATGGCTCTAACTACATCTTTGATCAGAATACAGAGATCAAGTCCATCATGGGCTGTCCTGTTGTAATCTCTGATAAGATGCCAACAGCAGCTGCAGGCAAGACTGTAATAATCGCTGGTGACTTCTCCTACTATCACATCATGGATAGAGACGGACTCACAGTTAAGACTCTCTATGAGCTATATGCTGCAAATGATCAGGTAGGCATCACAGCTATAGAGAGAATCGACGGCGACTTTGTTGCTGATGCGTTTGCTAAGCTTGTAATGAAGACAGCATAAGGAGTAGCTGATGCTGGTGACGGTAGATGATCTCAAGAGCGCTTACGGATTCTCTATACCCGAGAAAAGCAAGAGCGAGTACGAAGCATATCTCTTAACGGCAGAAGAGGAATGCCTTGCTTATGCTGGACTGGAGATAGGCGAATTCGATGAGTATCTCGAAGGCAACGGCGGAAGGCTTTACTGTCTTTCGCATAAGCCTGTATTGGCGATTGATTCCGTCACTGTAGATGGCGCAGAAGTCTCTTATCGCTATGAGAAGAGGGCAAGCAAGCTGGTGCTTGGTGAGAATGCGAAGGAAGGTGCTGAGATAATAGTATCGCTTACGCTTGGATGGGAGGATGGCAATGCTCCATCTTCTCTGAAGAGCGCTATAGCTCTTACTGTCCAGCATCTTTCCAAGCTCCAGAGCGCAAAGCTCATGGGCATAACATCACGCACGACAGACGGCGGAACAGAGACTATAGAGCAGAGCATTCCGCCTCTTGCTGTCAAGGGCCTTCTTGATAGATTCAAATCGGTGGCTATGTGATGATTGAGATTCCAGATTCCACAATAAGAAGCATAGAGGGGCAGAGCGATATATTGGCTCAGATCTCTACAGACAGACTCAATGCATGGGTCCAGTACGGAGAGAGCAAATCAGCCGATGAGTTTGCCGACTATGTCAAGAGCGCTAAGCTTTCTGGCAATCCTATGCACATAAGGACAAGAGAGCTTCATGATTCTGTAGGTTCTGCAAGACTGAAGCGCGGAAAGTACAGAGGAAAGCTTGTAATACGTCCCGGCGTAGGAATCAATGGCTGTCTCAACTATCTCAACAAATGGGTTGGCACAAATCTTGAGTTCATGGCTCCAGCTGCACGCGAGTTCAGCCAGAGCGGAAGGATAAAGAGAAATGTGAATGACAACATCAGCAGGATGCTGGATAAGGTTGCAAAGGAGATGAGTAATGCGTAATAGCACTGATGCTTTCATAGAGAGCGTACAAGCATATCTTAAGAGCGCTTTCTCTGAGAGAGCAGAGGAGTTAGGCATTGAGGATATAGTCACATGGGACAGAGGATGGAACAGCGTTCTATCTTCGCTCTCGGCTTATCCTGCAGCCCTTACCTTCATCGACTCCAAGACGCTCAAGGACTGCTATACGACAGAGTACTCTCTGATAATCAGCATAGCAGTAACATCAGACGATGATGAGGAGCTCGAGAAGCTTGGCAATCTCTGGGCTGATATCCTTGAGGATTCAATAAGATCAGACTGGCATCTGGGAGGTGCGTGCCTGGACTCATCTGCAGGAGAGATATCCTTCGGAGTCACGAAGGGAATCTACTGCATATATATGAGACTGGACTGTGATGTTGATATCGGGGGCTATGTATATGAAAAGCGAGAAGAAAGTGATGCGCTGTCCGAGATGCAGGTGGCAGAGTCAGAAGAAAGCGATGTCGGAACTTCCGAGCATCTGTCCCAGGTGCGGGCAGGTACTGGAACTGGAGAACAAGAAGAACAGGAGCAGACAGCTTCTGATGAGTTAGAGGAGAATATAGAAAAATGAGTGCTTACGCAGGAAAAGACGGAGTAATCAAAATCGGGACAAACAGCATAGGCTATATTGATAATTTCTCTATAGCTGTCAATGTCACTACAGCAGAGACAAACAGCCTTGGAAAGGATTGGAAGGAGCATATTGAAGCAGGAAGAGACTGGAGTGGCTCGCTATCTGGCACACTGGACTATTCAGATGCAGCGCAGAAGGCGGCTATAGATGCAGTGCTCACGCATAGCAATACAAAGCTCACTGGCACATTCAAGGTCAATGATGCGCTTACATTCAGCGGAAGCTTCACCGTTACAAGCCTCAGCGTTACAGGCTCGTGGGGAGATAAGATCGCGGTATCTCTAAACTTCACTGGTGATGGCACACTCTCTAAGGCGGATGCTGCATGATTACGCTCAAGAGAGAAGATACCATAACACTCCGCTTCCATGGTGCTGATGTTGTAGTCACATACAAGATTCCTACTGCTGTGGAGGCAGAGACACTTGAAGGCGACCTCAAGAACTATGAGCTTGTAAGGAAGTTCGGAAAGGAAGTGGTGAGCGATATAGAGGGTGTGGACTCGATAGAGGCTCTTATCAATGCGCCGGGCTCTGCAAAGCTCATAGAGAGCGTAGCAAGGGAGATAATCAAGGCTACCTTCTGGAGGGATGCTGAGGAAAAAGAGAGTACTGGCGCTGTACTCGCTTCTGTGTGAACGGTATAGCGCCGATATACAGCTCATGGGTGGGTCAGATAGAATGATCCAGCTTGAAAGCAGGATATGGATAAGGGCTGGAGATATCAAGAAGCACTTTGAGGATATCGAGAGCTACAGAGCCATAAGAATGTATCAGCGCTTCAATCTGATGGGCCTTCCCTATGGAGCCTGGGGAGATAATCCGAATAAGTTAGTAGAGCTGATTGAGATGCTGAAGCCGCTTGATCAGCACTACCATCCGAAAATCATTTGACGTGTAAAGACATTAGTGCTATACAGAAGGCATGGATGAGAATAAAGAAGAATACGAAATAGAACTCGATGACAGCGATGATACTCATACAATAAATGTAAATATCAATGTGTCAGATCCAGTTGTTGATAAAGAGATTCAAGCGTGGCATGATGCTGCGAAAACATCTCTGTATATCTTCTTCGGCATTCCTATTGTAGGATTCCTTATCCTAGCATTGCTTATCATTCTTTAGCATCAATGTCTTTCCGCTATTAGGAAAGATATGGCAGATTCAAAACTTGCGATAACCATAACATCTAATACAGCCAGCGCAGTAAGTGGCATACAGAATGTATCCCAATCTATGAAGAATCTTGGGACCACTACTGAAGGCATTTCTGGTAAAATGCTCAGACAGGCACAGTATCTAACTAGCTTAGGTGGTGCGTATACTACTGTATCTGGCTTCATAAACAAGTTTGTAAGCGTTAGCAAGGAGCTTATAAGCATCTACTCTGTGCAGGAACAGGCAGAGACTAGACTTGCAACAACCTTGAAGGCTACTGGCAATGCCATAGGCATGAGCGCACTTGAGCTCTATAAGCTTGCATCAGCATTCCAGGATGTTACCACTTATGGAGATGAAGCCATAATAGAGGTAGAGAAGCTATTCGTAGCTTCTGGGAAGATCTCTAAAAAGACAATGCCAGAAGCCATCTCAGCTACGCTTGATATGGCAGCGGCTATGGGTGAGGACCTTGGAGGAGCAGCCAAGAGACTTGCCAAGATACTTGCAGATCCGAAATCAAACCTTGATGCACTCAAGGATTCAAATATACAGCTCTCCACAGCTCAGAAGGAAGAGATAAAGAGTCTGCAGGAAGCTAACGACCTATATGGCGCACAGTCCATCGTTCTTGAATCAGTAAGATCAGCTTATGGCGGGATTGCAGAATCTCTTGCCAAAACCGATACAGGAAAGCTTACTCAGATAAAGAACGTATGGGGCGATATAAAGGAAGGGCTAGGAGAAGGGCTGTTAAATGCAATCTCTCCAGCACTTGATTCTCTATATGAGAGCCTCAAGAGAATCTCTGACTGGATATATGAGAACAATAAGAAAACAGATATCTATAAGGCATACAAAGGCGCTAATGCACAAGGCTATGATTTCTCAGAGATGTCAGATGAGATGCTGCAGACAACCTTCTCGAATATAGGCAAGGACAGAAAGGTTGCGCAGGGCCCTGCTAAGGCAGCTGCAGACAGAATCTACAGCGACATAGAGGCAGAGCTCTTAAAGAGAAACATAGACTATGCTGGCAGAAGATATCTACCAGAAAGGCTATTGCAGCAGGAAGCCGATGCTAAGAATACAGTAAGCTCAAGCACATATCTTAAGTTCAAGACAGAGGCCCAGAGATCTGGAATAGATACAAATGCAGAATGGGTACAGAAGGGAATCAATGCAGGTGTATTCACAGAAGAAGATGCTGAGAGCGCTGAGCAGGCTCTTATAGCATTGAAGGGCCTTGCAGGAATTGAGGAGCAGATAAAGAAAGTAAAGCTTGGGGAGAAGGAATACTCCAGTGCTTATGATGCAGAGCTCAAGAGCAGTGAAGAAACAGCATCTTATAATGCATATTCCAGTGTCTCGTCTGCAGAGGAAGCAGGCAAGGTAGTCTCCGCATCAGACTTGATAAGCAAGTACAAATCAAAATCAAAGCTTGCGCAGGCTGATGAGCTTAAAGAGCAGATTGCAGAGATAAGCGATATCTACGACTCCGCAACCGATGATGAGAAGGAAAGGCTTGACCAGATCACTGGCTCACTTTTTGAGCAGATAAACGCTCTTGAGAAAGAAGCAGATGCCGTAGAGGATGTAGGAGAAGAAGTAGAGAAGCTCAGCTTTAGAGATATC
This sequence comes from Flexilinea sp., assembly GCA_963638635.1. Taxonomy (GTDB): domain Bacteria; phylum Spirochaetota; class Spirochaetia; order Sphaerochaetales; family Sphaerochaetaceae; genus Ornithospirochaeta. The sequence goes on along the minus strand of CAVHSB010000005.1, from coordinate 1,489 downwards.
GCAGAGCAGATCAATACATATGCATCAGCATGCCAGGAGCTGTTCTCAAGCGTATCTTCTCTTGTAAGCCAGATCTATGACAATCAGATAAGCGCTCTTGACAGCTATATCTCTGAAGCATCAGAGAAGTGGGATAAGGCATTATCAGACCTTGAGGAAAGGCAGGAGATACAGAAGGATTCCTTAGGCCATCTATATGACGAGGGGTACATCGATATCGAGGAATACAATGATGCAGTTCTGAAGATGTACGAAGACCAGCAGAAGGCAGAGGAAGAGGCTGCAGCAAAGGAGGAAGAGCTCCAGAACAAGAAGAACGAGCTTGAGAAGAAGCAGTTCATAGCAGATAAGGCAAACAACCTTGCGCAGGCTTTAATCAATGGAGCCTTGGCAATCACGAACATCTGGGCCAATCATGCGGCTAATCCTGTCACGGCTGGTATCCTTACTGGATTATCTGCAGCATCAACTGCAGCGCAGATTGCTACGATATCTGCGCAGAAGTACACGCCTCTTGCGGCAGGCGGTATAGTATCAAGCCCTACATATGCGCTCTTAGGAGAAGGCGGAGCTAAGGAGGCTATCCTCCCTCTTACTGAATCCAATATGGAGAAGGCAGGGCTTACGAAGAGCGAGGGCGGAGTAATCAATCTGACTATAAACATCGGAACATCTTACAGCAGTGAGCAGCTGTCCACGGATGTATTCAAGGGAATAGAAAGAGCACAGAAGACGGGCTTATTGCCTAATTGGAGATATGCATGAGCTGGACATTAAAGCTTAAGTTTGACGGAGATGATGTAGAGTATTCTGCAGCAATCCTTGAGGGTGCTACTCTTAAGGAGTGCGTAGGAGAGAAGGGAAAGCATGCTACGCAGTCATGCTCTCTTTCTATCTATGATCCTATTCTTGCTGCTAAGATATTCAATGCGACAAAGAATGTTGATGCCAAGATAATGAATGACACCACATGCTTCTTTGAAGGCATCATCAGACCATATGCAACGCTCTCTGCAGAGATGAACAGAGAGAACCCTATACAGATTGAGGTAATAGACTATACAGAGATTCTCAGAAGCTACATCTACACGAATCTTGATGGGGTAAAAGGGCTGACAGAAGAGGAAAGGGCCAAATGCATAGAGTCAAAAGTATGGACGAATAAGACCATAACTGAGCTTATACAGCTCCTTTTTGATTTGTCTAAAGTCAAAGGCAAGGTAACATACGATATCCCCGCAGATACAAGAGTAAAGAAGTACTTCTCTTTAGAGGCTGGCAAGTATCTGGATGATATCATTGAGGACTTTCTATATAACTACAGCCTTGACTTCAGATTCACTCCAGGAAAGCTTACTGTATTCTCAACAGCAGTAGTTGATAAAGACCATGCTTCAACACCTGCAACAGTAGATCTCTCATCCTTCAATCTTTCTTTTGAAGTAGAAAGAGATGATGTTTCTAAGGATGGAGTAAAGCTAAGCTATGG
>CAVHSB010000004.1:16319-30291 GCA_963638635.1 Flexilinea sp. | reverse complement strand
ATATATAGAAGCCAATCATCCTTGATTGTTATAGCAGTACCAAGGCCTGCATACTCAGAGAAGCTGTATATCGTATCTTCATTGCTATTCATCAATGCAATAGCAGAGCTTTCTGAGTACCTATCAATTTTGGTTGCAGAAGGAAAGAATGGAGAGTGTATGCAATAGGGAACATATCTTATAAGCCTCAGCTTCTCCTTCTTCAATTCCTGGATATTTGCCTCTTTCAGATATGACAGGAGTCTCTTCTTGTCCTCTGATGGCTTCAAAGAAGAAATTGGCTGTAAATACTCAATAAGCCGTTCTAGACTATCTTTTGGACCAAGCTTCAAATGGTATTCGCTTACCATGTACCAGGCAGCTGAAATCATATCGTCGACAAGCTCTTCGTAGGTTATTGTTGATTTGCCTTCCTCTGCTTTTTCAAGTATAGCCTTAAACCAGAATAGCTTATAGCACTCTGTGGTATGATCGAAAATATGCATTAGCTTTCCTATCTTAGTCTGGTCCATGCCATTATTATAGAGTTATTTAAGATAGAGGTCGATGAGATAAATGTGAGGCTGCAGCATAAACTACAGCCTCAACAACCACAGAAAGAATTCAAAATATTCAAAGGAGTGAGTGTACTATTCTACCAAGGCACCTCCAAGATTATCTAAATCTGCTTCAGCAGCAGAATCAGCTTCACCATTTGCGATTACTGTGCCAATAACGACAGCGCCATCAGCTTTACATCGTTCTTCCCAGTTTCTCATCCATTCTCCGTCTCCCCAGCCATAAGAGCCGAAAAGACCTACCTTCTTACCAGATAGTGAGGACTCAACCTGAGAGAACATTGGCTCAAACTCATCTTCTTCAAGAACCTCTGAGCCCATTGCAGGACAGCCGAATGCGAAAGCATCATAATTAGCGACATCAGCTTCTGAGAATGATGCACATTGGATCAAACTAGCTTCACCGCCCTTAGCCTTTACGGCAGCCTCTACACGCTCTGCCATGCTCTCTGTATTTCCTGTACCAGACCAGAATACAATTGCAACCTTCATATTTACCTCCGCTTAAGCTGGGATAATCAAATCGACTAGTCCCGCTCCATTTTTATATCTTTCCATATAGCTTTGAGTACATTTGAAGTACTTTGAGAATAAGCATTTCGCCTTGTGCTCATCACCATATACCTTCCAATAGCCTCTGCACTTATAGCAGCAGGCCTTGTTTTCAATAAAGCCTCTAACATCCTCCGGCGGATATCCTAAAAAGAGTCCTATCTCATGCGGGATTGAAGGACAAGCCTCTACATGCTCTTTAAGCTCCTCAACCCCATCCTCAATAGAAGAGAAGGAATATCCTCTGCTCCTCAGGAGCTCTAAAGCAGCTGGGCTCTCGAGCTCTTGAGAGAGCATTTCAGGACGATAGATGTAGACTAGAGCATTCGGGCATCTATAGCGGAGAAGAAGCACCTTAAGACCAAATGGCCTCATAGCATCATTTAATCTATACAGATCTTCAATAGCTTCGCTTTTGGTGGTAAAAGGCGTGGAGAACATAGCGGCACTCTTCAGTCCTGCAAGTGTAGGAGAACAATGCTGGATCACCTTTTCTTCGCTCATTGAAGCCTCCTCTAATCTGATTAAGAGAATAACCTGATTAGCCTAGACTAACTACTCTAAAAAGACACTCTTTAGCTCTGAAAAGACATTTCGGTATTCACTTGGACTGTAGCCTATGACAGACTTGAAGGCAGCTGCGAATTTGGAGCCATTCTCATAGCCGAAGTCAGCCGCGATATCCAGGATTGTCTCGTCGCTGCTTTTCAGTCTCTTTGCAGCCTCTTCCATCTTTATCTTCTTAGAGAAGCTATATACAGATATCCCATATACTTTCTTGAAGGCGCTTTTTATAGCAGTAGGAGATGAAGAGAACATACGGGATAGCTCATCTAAAGTTATCCTATCATCAAGATGCTTTGATAGAAATGCTGCAATAGCCCTTGCATTCTCCACATCCCGCCTTGAGGCAGAGCTATTTGCATCCTTTGTCTCCTTAAAGGCAGAGAGGAATAGCAATAGCTCAAGTATCTTAACCTTGTAATATGCGATTCTATAATCCTCATCCTTGTTATATAGCTCAGAGAACAAGTGTGTAATATGCTCATCAGAGCGTGCAATGTACGGTTTATTGGAGGGTGAGAATCTGGTCTTGATCTCTATTGGCCTTACTCTCACATCCTCTAATATGCAAGAAAAGCATCTAGGGGCCTTATCCAGATCAAATAGAATAGATAAGCCATGAAAATGAGACAGAGGAAAGGAGAATGAGAGACTATCATCATCCTTTCCGCTTATTGAGATATCTCCTGGGGTGAGAAAATAGAACACAGAGCTGCTCTCCCACTCTGCTCGGCCTTCCCTTGTGTGGATTATCTCGAGGAAATTGCCATTCTCACCTTTCTTTTCATAAAGGGAGGTATGGGCATTTATAAATCTGATCGTAACACCAGAATAGACCTCATACTCTTCTATATCGAGAGACTTCTCCATAAATTCACCACCAGTTAGAGAAGTCTAACTAATGCTTTTCTAGTCGTCAAGCTCTCTCTCCATCCACTCATACAATAAAATGGATGTTGCTGCTGAAACATTTATCGAGCCCTTAGCTCCGCACTCTCTTATAGATACTCTTCCAAGAGAGCTATCTGCTAATAGAAGCGCTTCCTTAGACACTCCGCTCTCCTCGCTTCCAACTATGCACACAGCATCCTTCGGAAAGTCAAAGTCCTTAATATCTGCACCGCCAAGCTCCAGAGCAAACACTGGTCTATCAGCTATTGCCTCTAGCTCGCACTCAGCCCAATCAACGCCATAGACAGTATCACGGCTAGTGCGTATTGCACGTGGATGCAGAGGACTTGCAGTACCAGGCGCAAGATATATAGACTTCACGCAAAAGCTCTCAGCACTTCTGAAAATGGATCCGACATTATACGGGCTTCTGATGTGATCAAGGTATAAGGAATGATTGAGGATTCTTCTTTTTTCCCATAGAACATTGCCATCCTCATCCTTGAAATCCCAATCAGCTACGCTCTCACCAAGCTTATCCAATAGATAGTAGTAGATATCATCACCATATGTAGATTTCTTTGACGAGAAGAAGGAATCAAGCTTAGCCCTATCATCACCCTCTAAAAGCTCATTCTTTATAAGAAGCTCAAAGACTGCATTTAAATATTCATCGTCATATAGCTTATTCTCGTGGAATATTCCACCAATCTTTCTTAATTGGACTCGCTCTTTAAGACTCGCTAGCTTCTTCACTCTCAGCATCATCATCTCCAGGCACAACAGCTATAGCGAACTCACCCTTTATAGCATTTCTTGATTTGAGGCTCTCTATAGCCTCACTTACTTGACCACTGAATATCTCCTCAAAGGCCTTAGTAAGCTCTCTCCCGAAAACTATCCTAGCACTAGGCTTAATAGCTTTAATCTCTTCAAGCGTTTTAAGCACTCTGAATGGAGACTCATATATTATAAAGCACTCACCTCTTGATATGAGCTGCTCAAGCCTTTTAGCTCTTCTGCCCTTCTTTGGAGACAAGAAGCCCTCAAAGGTAAAGGATTTGCCAACTCTACCTGCAGCAGATATCAAGGTAACGGATGCCGACGCACCTGGGATTGGAACGATTTTATGCTCGCTCTCTGCCCTGACTCTCTCAACCAGCCTTGCACCTGGATCAGATACTCCAGGAGTTCCAGCATCAGAGCAATAAGCAATATTATTGCCGCTGTCTAACAGCTCTATGATTCCCTTAGCGCTCTCCTCTTCATTATAGGAATGACAGGCTATAGTTCTTTTATGTATACCTAAATGAGACAGCAGCAGCTGTGTATGTCTTGTATCCTCACAGGCTATTACATCAACACCCTCAAGTGTCTTTATAGCTCTGAGTGTAATATCCTCAAGATTGCCAATAGGCGTTGCAACAATATATAAGGTGCTCATAGCACTAGAATAGCGCAAACAGCCTTAAACTCAAACTAGCTGATCCTATCTTTGTATTTTCTATAAAGACCTCTGAATTGATCATATGTAAGATCAAGCAGCATAGCAGCATCTCTTTGATTATGGCCACTTATCTCAAGAGCTTTCTTTAAATAGAGAATATCGAGCCTCTCATGCTCCCCTCTAAAGCTCTTAAGCTCAATTGAAGCTGGCCCCGCGATGAGTCCATCTTCTTCATATGGATTCTCAAAGGGATTTAAATCTATATGATCAATCCTTGCCCCATCTCTATATACAGCTCTCTCAATCACATTCTTTAGCTCCCTTACATTTCCTGGCCACCTATATTCCATAAGCTCCTTCTCTACTTCCTTTGAAATATGCGGAAGCTCATCTAAGCCTATTTCCATAGCCATGCGTAACGCAAAATAGGAAGAGAGCAGCAATATATCATCGCCTCTTTTTCTGAGAGGAGGAAGAAATAGAACCTCAAACGAAAGACGATCCAGCAGATCCTCCTTGAATTTACCTTCCCTGCATAGCCTTACCAGATCTGCATTCGTAGCACCTATGATTCTTACATTTGCTTCTAAGGTTTCAGAAGACCCAACCCTCTCATAGGTTCCATACTCAACGACACGCAATATCTTCTCCTGCACTTCAAGTGGAACAAGGCCTATCTCATCTAGGAAAAGAGTTCCTCCTTCAGCCTCCTCGAATCTCCCCTTTCGTGTTGAAAATGCACCAGTAAAGGCACCTCTTTCGTATCCAAATAGCTCTGACTCTATAAGAGATGGAGAGAGTGCTGCGCAATTGACTATAACAAGAGGACTCTTCCATCTCTTTGACATATAGTGAAGACGTCTAGCAGCTAGCTCCTTGCCAGTGCCTCGCTCTCCAATCAATAATACTGGCCTATCCACCTTAGCGACCTTGCTTACAGCTTCCTGAAAACTTAAATATGCTTCGCTCTCACCTATTTCTGCATTTAGATTATAATTCATATGGTAGATTTTACCATTGATTGGTATTTTTAACCATATCAATACCCAATTTTATAGCTAATTGCATAGTTGGCACGCTTTATGCTTATAAGCATCATAGGAGATTTAACTATGGAATTTTTACAAGATTTAAGGATATCGTTAATTCAAACATCAATGCACTACTTGATAAAGCAGAGGATCCGGAAAAGCTGCTGAGATTGATGATACAGGAAATGGAGGATACTCTCGTTGAATTAAAGGCCTCATGCGCAAGAGAGATGTCTGAGGAGATAAGAGTCGGCGAGAAGATCCAAGAGAAGGAAAAAGAGGCTAAAAGATGGCAGGAAAGAGCTTCTCTTGCTCTAGAGAAAGACAAAGAGGAGCTTGCAAGAGAGGCCCTTATTGAAAAGAAGAGAGCATCTGAAGAGATCGATAAAGCCTCATCAAGCTTTAAAGCCTTAAGCGACTCCATAGAGAAGAGCAAGGATGAGATAAAGACTTTGGAAGAGAAGATTGCACAGGCTAAGGAGAAGCTAAAGACACTCAAGGAAAGAGAAGAGAGAATAAAAAGAGAACAGAAGAACAATAGCTCAAAGCTACAGGACAGATTCGATGAAATGGAGAAGAGACTAAATAAGATGGAGTCTGAATCCTTTAAGAAGAGAGATGAGAAGGAAGATAAGTTCAGAGACTTAGAAAGAGATGAAGAGATTGAAAACGAACTCAGAAGAATGAAAGAGGAAAGATCCAGATAATATAGATACGGAGGATTAACATGAGGACTAAACGATGGACACGTTCTCCAAACGGAAAGCTTCTAGGCGTTGTAACAGGCTTTGCTGAATGGAGAGACTTTCCTGTAAATACCACAAGATTGCTATTTCTTATACTTGCTATATGCACTGAGATATTTCCAGGGCTTATAATCTACCTGATACTTGCACTAGTGCTGCCCGTTCAAAAGGAAAGTGACTGGATAGATGATAAAATAGAGGATGCAGAGTTCAAAGAAGCTAAAAAGGATGATGAATACGAAGATATTAAGAGGAAGTCAGAGAGGATGGAGAAGGATGTCTTTGATAAAGAAAGCGATTGGGACAACAGATTCAACAACGGAAATTAGAAATGCTTCAATACTCTAAGAAAACGATAATCATATTTCTATCTATTGCAGTTATGTTATACATAGCTGCAATTGCTTATAACTATAGCTATAAGCATAGCGAGAATAGCTTAACGCTAGATGCAAGCAACATGACAGAGCTTGTCATAAATACAAAGAATGCAGATGTGATAGTAGATTCAGGGGATAGCAGCATAATCTCAATAAAGGGACTCAGAACAAGAGCGCTTATATATGAGAAAAATGAAAATGAATATAAGATCAATGCAGAGTCAAAGGGACTTCTAAAGGAAAGAAAGTGCACATTGAGAGTTACGCTTCCTAGCAGCATGAAAAGTCTTTCCATAAGCTCAGAGCTTGGAGATATCGCTATCAACAATGCATATGCAGAGAATGTCGCTATAGCTTTGGAAAATGGAGATATAGACATAGAGAACTCAAATTGCGATATAGCTATAAAGAGCATGTCTGGAGATATAAAGCTTATAGACACAACAAGCACATCGATAATGATTGACTCAAAATCAGGTGATATTGATGCTATAGGGATAAATGCAGCTTCACTAGATATCAGCTTGGGAGCGGGAGATATATACGTATCACCTAGCAAGCTTGGAAAGCTTGATGTCAATGCAATATCAGGAAATATCGAGCTGGATCTTGATGAAGAGCCTGGAAGCATAGCATGGAGCACTAAAGCAGGCACCTTCTATATCAACGATGAGGAAGCAGCTTCTAGAACCCTTGAGGCAAGCGGCACTCTGATCGTCAATGCATCAAGCATAAATGGAGATCTCGAACTTAACTATTAATCCTTTATATTCGTATATAGTCTTTTATCAATTCTGATGATATTATAAGCAAGTCCAAGGAGTGATAAAAAATGGAAGAAGCTTTCATGCAGAGAACAGTTACCTGCGGTGCTTTAAGAGCATCCGATGAAGGTAAGAGTGTAGTTCTCAATGGTTGGGTACACAGAGACAGAAACCACGGTGCCCTTCACTTCATCAGCCTGCGTGACAGATATGGAATGACACAGGTTGTAGTAGATGATGATGCTCCTGCAGAGCTTGCTAAAGCAGCATCAGAATTAAAGCTTGAATATTGTATAGCAGTAAAAGGCATTGTACGCCGTCGTCCTCAAGATATGATCAACGACGATATGGAAACCGGAGAGATTGAGGTAAAGGCTGAGAAGATTGAGATTCTAAGCCAGTCAGCAACTCTTCCTTTCATGATTGAAGACGAGACAAACGCAAAGGAGGATCTGAGACTCAAATACAGATTCCTCGATCTCAGAAGCAAGGGTATGCAGGATAGAATCCGCATGCGCCATGAGATAATCAAGGCAATCAGAGAATATTTCTATAAGACAGACTTCTATGAGATTGAAACACCTACTCTCATCAGATCAACACCAGAGGGTGCAAGAGACTTCCTCGTTCCTTCAAGAATATATCCAGGAAAGTTCTTTGCTCTCCCACAGTCACCTCAGCTTTATAAGCAGCTATTGATGGTATCTGGATTCGATAAGTACTTCCAGATAGCAAGATGCTATAGAGACGAAGACCCTAGAGGCGATAGACAGCTTGAGTTCACTCAGCTAGATATCGAGATGAGCTTCGTAAAAAGAGACGATGTACTTCTCTTGATTGAAAATCTATTTGGAGATGTATTCAAGAAGGTTCTTAATGTTGAGCTTCCTGTGCATTTCAGAAGAATTCCATATTATGATGCAATGAACACATATGGCTGCGATAAGCCAGATCTACGCTTCGGCATCGAGATGCATGACGCAGCTGAATGGGCTAAGGAATCTACATTCAATGCATTTACAGAGACACTTGCTAATGGTGGCTATGTAAAGTATGTAGTTGCGCCAAAGACGGAGGGCCACGACTATACAAGAAAGTACCTTGCAGAGCTTGAAGCAGCAGCTAAGATCTACGGAGCTACAGGACTTGCTTGGATGAAGGTAGATAACGGAACTATCACAGGTGGAGTTTCAAAGTTCTTCCAGGGCAAGGAGAGCCTAGTGCTTGAAAAGACTGGCGCTAAGAATGGCGATGTTATTCTTGCCATCGCTCATAGCGATTGGAAGAAATGCTGTAACAGCTTAGGTGCCGTAAGAAGCAAGCTTGGTGCAGACCTTGGTGTTATAGAGCCAGGCTATGCATTCTGCTGGATCGTTGACTTCCCTCTATTTGAATACAATGAGGATGAAGGTCATTGGGAAGCAGCACATCACATGTTCTCAATGCCACAGGTTGAGTATCTTGATACTCTTGAGTCTGATCCTGGCTCAGTAAAGGGAGATCTATATGATCTAGTGCTTAATGGCTATGAGGTTGCAAGTGGCTCTATAAGAATCCATGACATTGAGCTACAGAAGAGAATCTTCAGAATTTGCAACATTCCAGATGATGTTGCAGAGCAGAAGTTCGGATTTCTGCTTGATGCCTTCAAGTTCTCACCACCTCCACACGGAGGAATTGCTCCTGGACTTGATAGACTATGCATGATCATCTCAGGCCAGTCATCAATCAAGGAGGTAATAGTATTCCCTAAGAATACTGCAGCTCTATCTCCTATGGATGATTCACCTTCATATGTTGAAGAGAAGCAGCTCGATGAGCTTGGTCTTATCATCAGAAAGAAAGAGAATTGAGCAATTACATATATCCAGCTCTGATAATCGGAGCTGGAGCGTCAGGCCTTTTTGCATCCTCTTTACTTGGCAAAAAGGCCTTAGTTTTAGATGGCAATAGCGAACCTGGAAGAAAGCTTCTCCTGACAGGAGGAGGCAGATGCAACTATACGCATTACTCTGACATCGAGGAGCTTTTAGCTCATTACAGAGCTCCATCCAATTCAATAAAGAGAATACTCTATCCACTTCCACCCTCTTCTATCATAGCTTATTTCAAAGCACTTGGAATAAATGAGGAGATAACAGACGAGGGCAAGGTATTTCTAAAGAGCAAGACTGCAAAGGATGTAATTGCAGCACTAGCTCAAAATGGAAGCATAAAGCTAGATGAACGGGTTCTGGATATTGATAAAGAGAACGATATATTCATCACAAGGACAGCTAAGGCTACATATCTTTCAAGGAATATTCTCATAGCTACTGGCTGCAATGCATACAAAGAAACTGGAAGCGACGGAAAAGGCATAGAGCTTCTCAAAGCATTTGGGCACAGAGCGACGCCATTCACGCCTGCACTTGCTCCGATAGAGCTTCAAAGGAAGCTGACAGGAGCTGAGAACATAACCCTGGATATCGAGATAAGATGCAACAAGGAAATCATAAAAGGCAGTGCGCTGATAACAAGACGCGGCTTAACGGGCCCTGCTGCTGAGAATATCTCATATATGCTTGATGAATATAAAGATATAGAGATCAAATTCATTGAGCTATCAAAGGACGAAATCAAAGCAAAGAATGGAAAGCTTTTATTGAAGAATGCTATAGAGCTTCCTCCTAGGCTTACAGAGACTATACTTAAGGAGCTTGCGAATAAGAAGATTGCAGAATTGACCAAGAGCGAGCTTGAATTTATAGAGAGCAATCTTATGCACTACAAAACAAAAGCTAAAGCTATAAGCGAGGGCGCTATGACTGCTTACGGAGGAGCGCTTCTTGAGGATTTCAATCTTAAGACTATGGAGTCAAAGCTTGTTCCGGGCTTATATGCAGCAGGTGATATACTCTCTCCCTCTGCCGATTGCGGAGGCTACTCTCTCACATTCGCATTTGCAAGCGCATACATTGCTGCTAATGCCATAAAAGCCAAAATTGATAATTGAAAAAGAAACCACAATTGAAGTAATAATAGTATTGAGGGCCTATGAGCAGAGAGCGACAGATAGAACTATTTGATGACTTCAGAGAAAGCATGCTTTCTTATTTTTCCAAATACAAGGAACAGGATGAGAAAAAGAAGAAAAGCACAACCAGCCATAGAATAGCAAATGCACTCGCAGAAAAGCTTGATAACGCAGATATAGATCTAGAGCTTGATGGTGTAGATATACTTGCGCATAGAGCTGCTACTCCAATCCTCGCATTATTCTGGTCCTATGCATATCTGACAGAGAAGGAGAAGGAAAAGGCAAGACTGTATCATATAACGAACAATCCTTCACTCACGCTTGCATTCTCCCTTCTTGAAGAGAAGGACTATATCCTGGTCTATAGATTTGAAAAGGATTACCTGGAGTATCTTCATATAGATAAGGCAGACTTCTCAGAGTACCTTTTGAAGCGCTGTCTTATTGAGAAGGGAAAGGAAGCCGATGATGGACAGCTTCTTCTCGATATTCCAAAGACAAAGAAGAAAAGAGCTAAAAGCCAAGCGAAGAAGAGAGAAAAAGAAGCTCAACCTGCTGATTGACTCTAGGCCTATCTATAGTAACGAAGGTTCTGCAAATCCTCTCAGGAGAATTGCAATCAACGCACCTGCCTGCCTTTACGCATGGAGTTGAAAGCTTGAAGCGCTCTGCATTCTTTACAGCTGCAATATTGCGTGCTCTATCGCATGCCTCATCATATGTCGCTCTTACCTTATTCTCTCCGATTATATAGATGACCCTAGCAGGTCCAAAGATAGAGGCAGAGACACGATTGCCCCTTCCATCTATGTTTATAAGCTCACCTGTCTCACTGACACCATTAGCAGATAGTATGTAGAAATCAGCACTTTCAGCCTTCTCTAGGATATCAGGCTCCTTGCTCTTCCAATGCCAATATACAGCGCTAGAGCTCTTTAAAAGCTCATCATAAAGCCCAAGCTCATCTACAGACCTAGAGCCACCTATTCCAACAGAGAAGCCCTCGGTCTCATCCTTTACATAAGCCTTCAAAGAAGCGCTATCATCAAAGAAATGAACTATGAAGCCCTTCTTCTCGAAATTCCTTTTAAGCTTATCTCTATCCATCATATCCTGCTCTTCTTATTCTTGATTGGATCAAGCACAGGAGCCTCTCCAACCAGCTTATAGACAGCCCTCTTATGAGCATCCTCGCAGCCATTCCAATCCTTATCCTTATTCTCGCTCTTATACTTCTGGCTCATCCACCAATCATCATGCTGGACTCTATCCAGGTTCTTCTCCAAGAGAGAGAATATAGCCTTGTAGAATTCAAGGAGAGAATCCCCGGAGAGCGCATCCTTAGCAACCTCAGCAAGCTTAAGAGTATGAAGAGTGCAGAAGCCCTTTGATTCTAGGAGTGCTTTCTTGAAATCCTTATCCTCCTCAAAGAGCGCAGCAACAGTATATGCATAGCGATATATCCTATCCTCCATGCGTGTGCATATGAGACATCCCTTCATTCTAGCTGCCCATGCATCCCTGAACTCATTTATGGCCTTCTCGGCCTTCTTGGGCTTGGTTGCATCAGCTATAGCCTTAAGAGAGGATGAAAGATGCTTCTTATTCTCATCATAGTAGGTATCCATCAACAAAGAGAGAGATTGAGGCTTTCCCCCCTCAGCCAAGGCTCTCATATGATGCTGACAGAAGCCATATGTATTTGTCTCAACCCTGACCTCTGGTGTCATAATTGCAGACGATAGATAATATGCTACCGCGTCCTTCTCTGCCTCCTTTGAGAGAGAGCAGAGAAAACACTCTTCATTCCTTTTTAAGCTATCCCAGACAGGAATAGTCTCTAGAACAATCTTCAACGAATAAGATCCTTTGCAAGCCTTGCTGCATTCTCTCCTGTAAAGCCAAAAGCTTCCTTCAAGTACTTGAGGTTGCCAACCTCACCAAACCTCTCGCCAACGTTTAAGAATGCCATCTTTGTAGGACACTCCTTAGCTAGAAGCCCTGCAATCATCTCGCCAACACCACCAGAGTAGCGTCCATTCTCCATTACTAACATATGGCCACAGCGCCTAGCAGCACCCAATATAAGATCCTCATCAAGTGGTCTGATTGTATGAAGATCTATAACTGTTGCTTTGATTCCATCCTTTTCGAGGATAGCCTTAGCCTCCAGTGCATTATCGACCATGAGAGCGCCTGTTGCGACTAAGGCTACATCAGAGCCATTTGCAAGCTCAATGCCCTTTCCAAGCTCAATCCTATCGTTAATAGAATAGCGATGGACGACGGTCTTTCTAGGTGTTCTTATATATGCAGATTTACCTGACTTATAGCATTGCCATGTAAGATCATATAGAGACTGTGCATCACTTGGCTCAACTATGATGAAATCCGGGATCTGTCTAATTAGCGCAATATCCTCAAAGGGCATATGAGTTCCGCCATTGTATTGAGCTGTAATTCCAGGATCAGTTCCGATTACGATTACTCTTTGCTTTGCGTATCCAACAGATATGAACAATTGATCATAGTCACGACGGGATGCAAAGCAGCCAAAGGAGTGGATAAATGGAACAAGACCTACCGATGACATGCCAGCAGCTACACCTACGAGATTAGCCTCAGCAATACCTACATTGAAGAATCTATCTGGGAACTCTTTCTGAAAAGAAGTAGAGCCAACACAGCTAGATAGGTCAGCATCAAGGAAGACTACCTTATCATCCTCCTTTGCAATATCTATAGCTGCACCTATTACAGCCTCTTTATAATGATTATATATGCTAGTATCCTTTTTCATTATCTTCCCTCTCTCTTTCTAAGCTCTTCTATAGCCTCTTCAGCTCCTTCCTTGCTTATAGGCATTGAATGGTTGGCTTTAATACCTTCGCCTGGAATATATCCGTAGCTCTTGATTGTATTGAGAATGATCATCTTAGGCATCTTCGAATCCGATGCTTTAGCGCTCTTTACAGCATTCTCCAGCTCTTCAAAGGAATGCCCATTGATTGAGTATACCTCCCATCCAAAGCTCTCCCATCTCTCCTTCATAAGCTTTGCGTTTGTTGGGATTATGTCCTTTGTGTACCCATCAAGCTGCTGTCCATTGAGATCTAGGAAAGCAATGAAGTGATCAAGCTTCTGAGCTCCTGCAAACTCTGCAGCCTCCCATACCTGCCCCTCCTGAGACTCACCATCTCCGATTATTGAGTAGGTATATGAATTTATACCCTTAACTCTGTTTCCAAGTGCTATGCCACTAGCTGCTGAGAAGCCCTGACCAAGAGAGCCTGCAGTGAAATCAACGCCAGGGGTCTTTGTCATATCAACATGGGATGGAAGCTTTGTACCCCCCTGGTTAAGCGTAGATAGCATCTCTTCTGGAATGTATCCCTTTAAGGATAGTGCTGCATAAACAGCTGGGCCTGAATGTCCCTTTGATACCACAAGCCTATCTCTTTCTTCCCAGCTTGGATTCTTTGGATCTACATTCATTTCTGAAAAATAGAGATAGGTCAGGACCTCTACAATAGACATGCTTCCGCCAATATGCCCTGAGCCAAAGGATGCAATCTCTCTTATAGTTCTGCATCTGATTTCAAAAGCCTTATCCTTGAGACTTTTCAAAGTTTTCTCATCCATTTTATTTCCTCATACTCCTTTCATGCTATCTTCATTGTAGCTCATTTCAGAGCAAAAGCTCCTTAAACAATCATCTATTGATGGTACCATAACTCAAGACGCCTTACCACATATCAATCTTGAGGAATATCGTCCTTTTACTTATAATAAGTCGAGCTAAGGAGATGTTAATTTATGAGAATGTCCAATATGTTTTCCAAGACCCTGAGAGAAGCTCCAAATGGTGCTGATTGCAAGGGCTATGAATATCTTTTGAGAGCTGGCTACATCAAGCAGATGGGAGCTGGAATCTTTTCACTATTGCCACTAGGCTTCAGAGCTACAACCAAGATCCAGGGCATAGTAAGAGAAGAGATGAATGCAATTGGTGCAGAAGAGA
>CAVHSB010000004.1:0-16309 GCA_963638635.1 Flexilinea sp. | reverse complement strand
GAAGAGATTCTAATGCCACTTGTAAACCCTGCAGATATCTGGAAGGAAACGGGAAGATATTACTCAATAGATAAGGAAATGAGCCGCTTCCAGGATAGAGTCGGCAGAGATATGGTACTTGCGATGACTCACGAGGAGGCTGTAACAGATATAGCTAGAGATGAGATTGATAGCTACAAGCGCCTACCTCTTCTTGTTTACCAGATTCAGACAAAGTGGAGAGATGACCCACGTCCAAGAGCTGGTCTTATAAGAGTAAGAGAGTTCACAATGAAGGACTCCTACTCCTTCGATAAGGACTACGAAGGACTCGATAAGGTCTATAAGGCTCACTACAAGGCATATTTCAGAATCTACTCAAGATGCGGACTTCCTGTAATAGCTGTAGGTGCAGATTCAGGAATGATGGGCGGTAAGGTATCTCATGAGTATATGTATCTATCTCCGATTGGTGAGGATACAATCATCACATGTCCATCCTGTGGATATACTGCAAATAGACAGGTTGCGACTTTCCAGAAGGATTACTACAAGGAAGAGGAGAAGCCACTTGAGAAGATAGCTACACCTCATGCGAAGACTATAGATGAGCTATGCGACTTCTTGAAGCTAGATGCTAAGAAGACAGCTAAGGCTGTATTCATGGTCGGTACATTCATCAATGACAAGAATGGCGAGGAGGAAGATAAGCTTGTAGTTGCTATCGTCAGAGGTGATATGGAGGTTGAAGAGTCTAAGCTTTCTAACGCTATAAAAGCCAATGCTTTGAGACCTGCTCATGTTGAAGAGATCACAGCATGCGGAATGGTTCCAGGCTTTGCATCTCCAATTGGAGCTAAGGGCAACTTTATCGCAGTTGTTGACGACTCAGCAGCAAATTCAAATAACCTAGTTGCTGGTGCAAATGAAGAGGGCTATCACTACATCAATACAAACTTCAAGAGAGATTATGATGGCATTGTAAAAGATATTGCATCTGCAAGAGATGGCTATAAGTGTCCAACCTGTGGAGGTCCTCTTACAGTTTCAAAGGGCGTTGAGGTCGGAAACATCTTCCAGCTTGGTACTCGCTATAGTGAGGCTATGGGCTGCACATATCAGGATGAGGCAGGAAAGCAGAAGCCTGTAATAATGGGATCCTATGGCATTGGTATTGGAAGACTTCTTGCATGCCTTGCAGAGGAATACAATGATGAGTCTGGTCTATGTCTTCCTATCTCAGTTGCTCCATACCAGGTACATCTCATCTCGCTTCTCAAGGATACTGCTGTTGCAGAGAAGATCTATGAGGATCTTACTAAAGCCGGTATCGAGGTGCTCTTTGATGATAGAAAGGAGACTGCTGGTGTAAAGTTCGCTGATGCAGATCTTATCGGTATTCCTATCCGCCTCACACTTGGAAACAGAAGCTTCAAGGAAGGCAAGGTTGAGGTCAAATACAGAAAGAGCGGCGAAGAGACAAGCTACCTGATCGAGGATCTTGCAGAGGAGATCAAGAAAGAGATAGCTAAGGAGCAGAAGAAGATTGACGATAATATCGTTGAGAAAGAGCTTGTTTGATTATAGAGGCTGTAATCCCGATTTGAGATTACAGCTTTTTTAATGCTTACATCCTCTCTAGCACTACAACCTCATAAGGCTCCATTGAAGCTATTTTCTTTGAGTAATTCTTATTGTAATTCTTGAGAACTGGCTTATATCCATTAATATCATACTCGGCTATTACTTTATCCTTAGAGAAGTTTCCGAGAATCAGGTATTCATCATCCTTTGTGTATCTCTTATATGAGAAAAGATACGGAGAGTCAAAATCCATAAACTCGAATAAGCCTCGTCTTAACGTATAGCTATTACGTCTCAATGCTATAAGCTCCTTATAGTAAGAGAGTATTGAGTCGCTGCTCTTCTCTTCCTTCTCTACATTTATTTCCTTGTAATTAGGATTGCTATTGAGCCATGGACGCGTAAGAGAGAAGCCTCCGTTTATACTGTCATTCCATTGCATTGGAGACCTTGCGTTATCACGGGAAATAGATTGAGCAAAGCGGAATGCATCCTCATCGCTTTTTCCATTCATTCTCTCCAGCTCATACATATTCTTCATATCGATATCATTGTAATCATCTATTGAATCATAATAGACATTGGTCATTCCAATCTCTTCACCCTGGAATATGAAGGGCGTTCCTGGAAGCAGCTCTGTAATAGTTGCAAGGAACTTAGCAGATAGCTCTCTGTAGTTCTTATCATCTCCATAAAGAGATACCTGTCTTGGCTTATCATGATTTGAAAGGAATCTTGCCCACCAGCCATCCTCCTTCAATACTTCATAGCTCTCTTTTATCTGCTTCTTCATATTAAGAGGAGACCATGTTTCAATCTCAAGCACAGGAGGAACAAATGGAATAGCCATATTGAATTCCTTTCTAGAGTCACTTGAATAGTTGTAGTTATCCTCTGGAGTATAGCAGCACACCTCACCTACAGACATTGCATTGAATTTATCAAAGCCTTGAGTTCTAAGCATGCTTATAAGCCTATGAGTTCCGGGTCTATTACTGTTGATATCAAGTGCAAATGCATATCCAGATACATCCACCGGATTAGGAGAATAATCAAAGTCAGCCTTATCAAGATAGCTTATAGCATCAACTCTGAAGCCATCTACACCCTTTCCGCACCACCATGAGATCATGTCGAGAACCTCATGCTGTACCCTCTCGTTCTTCCAATTGAGATCTGGCTGCCCTTTTGAGAATGTATGCAGATAATATTGGCCCCTTTTCTCTGAATACTCCCAAGCACTGCCGCCAAACGCTCCAGCCCAGTTGTTCGGCTTATCGCGCCAGATATAGTAGTCACTGAATTCATTATCTCTGGAAGCGGAGGATGCAACAAACCAAGGATGCTTATCAGAGGTATGATTGACTACAAGATCCATGATTACATAGATACCTAGCTTATGGCACTCGTTGACATATTCATCAAAGTCATCCATGGTTCCGAATCTAGGATCAATATCTCTATAGTCTGAGATATCATAGCCATTATCTACAAATGGCGATCTATATATCGGAGATAGCCATATAGCATTTATCCCAAGCTCCTTCAGATAAGGAAGCTTAGAGATAATTCCCCTTAGATCACCTATTCCATCATTATTTCCATCCATGAAGCTCATTGGATATACTTGGTAGATTATCAAGTCCTTATACCAGTCTTTGTCATTTCTTTTAACAATCAATTCGCTCATAGCCCAATTTTAGCGCAACTGATTTCTTTGAGAAATACAATCAAATAAACAAATAATCATCAAAGGCACTGCTATGTTCTGGATGCTGTTATTAATGTACTGTGTATATAGGCTTCTTGCCGCTTCTCTGGATATTCTTCTGTAGCCATATTATGGTATTCCTGGAACTAAATCAAAATCTAAACTGGTCTTCGGTTCGCTGGGGACCTTTCTATGTAAGACTAAGCAAAAAATAGATTCCTACATAAAAAGCTGGTCAAGAGAATTGAAAAGCACAAAAAAAGCTTCCAGATGAATATTCACCTGAAAGCCTATATTAGTCGAACTCAAAAGCACTTACATGCTTATCAGTTAGCACCCTTCTCTTTTAAGAGATTGATGAGATATAGTCTCTTTGAAGCCTTAGCATATTCAAGAACTGAATGTCCCTGATAGTCTCTTGCGTTGATATCTGCACCGCACTTGATTAGCTCTGTAGAGATCTTTGTCTCCTCATTGCTATTAACAGCCATTACGAGAGCAGTCTCTCCAAGGTAGTTTCTAGCATCAATGTTGGCACCAGCGGCCAATAGAGCATCAATTATCTTTGGATTTCTGGAGCTGTTAGCAGCAAGATGCAATGAGTTTGATCTGTACTTAGGCTCAGCCTCATGAATATCTGCACCACATGAGATAAGAGCATTTAGAACTGCTACGCAATGATTGTATTGAGAAGCAAGCATTACTGGAGTAAGCCCCCACTCATTATGTGTGTTTATATCTGCACCCTTCTCGATTAGCTCTTTGATATCCTTAGCCTTTGTTGCGCTTATTGCTGCTGCTAAAAGTTTCTTATTTACTGATTCTGTAGCCTTAGCCATATTATCCTCCAAAATAGAATCTCAATTTTTATTTACTATAATTCATTTTCCATATTGAAGTTAATAGAACAATATTATAGAAAACAAAGATTTTATCGTTTTTTCTAGCAATCATGTGTTTTTTTCATCTCTGGTGTATAATAGCTCTATGTTAACAGATGAGATTATTAGAAAAATTCCAAAAGTAGAGCTTCATGAACACTTAGATGGCGGTTTAAGACCTGAGACTATAATAGAACTGGCAGGGGAAAGAAATATTGAAATACCATCAAAGGATCCAAAAGAGCTAGCTTCATGGTTTCATAGAGGCTGCAACGAGAAGTCTCTATCGCTATATCTCGATACCTTCAAGGTTACTACAGCTGTAATGCAGGATAAGGAAAGCCTTTTCAGAATCGCAAAAGAAGAGGTCGAGGATCTCGCTAAAGAGAATGTAGTATATGCAGAGATCCGATTCGCACCAGAGCTTCATACAAAAGGTGGACTGAATCTTGAAGAGGTAGTAAGTACTGTACTCAAGGGGCTTCAGGCTGGACGCAGAGAGACAGGCATGGAGTTCGGTCTTATCCTATGTGCAATGCGTCATGAGAGGCCAGAACTATCACTTGAGATCGCAGAGCTTGCAGTAGCATTCAGAGAAAGAGGCGTAGTTGGCTTCGATCTTGCAGGTGATGAATATGGCCATCCGGCAAAGAAGCATATTGAAGCATTCCAATATATAAGGAATAAGAATTTCAATATAACTATACATGCAGGTGAAGCCTTTGGCCTTGAATCAATATGGCAGGCTATACAGATATGCGAAGCTCATAGAATAGGACATGGCGTAAGAATAGTTGAAGACATGGTCGTTGAGAATGGGGAAATAAAGAAAATGGGAACACTCGCCCACTTCATCCAGGATAAGAGAATACCATTAGAGATGTGTCTTACAAGCAATATAGGAACAGGAGCTGTCAAGGACTATGAGGAGCATCCTTTCCCGATGCTTTTCAGAAATCACTTCAGAGTATTCCTATCCTCAGATAACCGCTTAATGAGCGATACAAACCTCTCAAAGGAGATGGCTATAGCTGTAAATAGGTATGGCTTTGATATCCACGACTTAGAGAAATGCACGATCAATGCAATGAAGAGTGCATTCATCCATCATGATGATAAGCTAAGGATTATCTATGATGTGATCAAACCTGGATACAAGAACATAAGAGAGGAATATAAGCTTTAGCGGATGAAGCCCCATATTTTGAGAGGGTTCATGCGTAGCCTTATTCTTATATAGAGGTATCCAAAGAATAGACCAAACAGATGAACAGAGTGCGCTATGCCATCATTGGCAAATTGAGAGAAGAACTCAATAGCAAAATAAAGCATTACCAATAACGGAGCAGATATAGGAAGGAGCCCGAATAAGAATACCTTCGAGTTCGGGAATAGAACTGCAAATATGAGCATTACTCCATAGACTGCCCCGCTGGCTCCTAAAAGTATTGTATTCGTATTCGTATAGTAATAGGAGATATAGGCAGCAATACCAGATAAGGTCCCAACAAGCAGATAATAGAGAAGAAACTCCTTAGAGCCTAGTACTCTTTCTGCTGCTACTCCGAATATAAGAAGTGCAAACATATTTGAAAAAAGATGGTATGGATTTCCATGCTCAAACATATATGTGAAGAATTGCCAATAGAAGTGCTTATAGTAAACAAGAGCCGGAACCAGGGATAGATAATAGGTCAAGGCTGGATAAACAAGATCTGTGATCACATATATAAGAACATTAATAGCTACAAGCATCAAGGATACGTTTGAAAAGCTATAGCTGAATTTTCTGTTTATTAGATGATTTCCCATAGCTTACGATTATAGCAACAAATTGATAAGAGACGGAAGATTAATTATACTACCGCTATGGCAACATCAAGAAGAGATAAAGCAGATTCATATACACAGAGAGCACATAAGGAAGGATATCCAGCAAGAAGCGTATATAAGCTTGAAGAGATCAATAAGACTCATAAGCTCATAAAGCCTGGGGATAAGATCCTCGATGTAGGTGCCGCGCCAGGCTCTTGGACACTCTTTACTCATAGAGAGCTATTAAAGGGCAAGGGCAGCATAGTAGCTGTAGACCTCAACCCGCTAAATCTTGACCCAGTTCCTGCAACTGTAACAGCCTTCGTAGGAGATGCCTTCTCTAAGGAAATAAGAGAAAAGCTTGTAGAGCTAGGACCTTATGATACTATCATCTCAGATGCAGCTCCAATGACTACTGGAAATAGAACTGTAGATACAACTAGAAGCGAATACCTTGCAGAAGAGGTAGTAAGACTTGCCTCTGAGCAGCTAAAGGTCCATGGAAATCTAGTATTGAAGATCTTTCAGGGAGGCGGACAGGAGACTGTCCTGAAATCAATGAGAGAACAATATGCAAAGGCTAAAGCCTTCAAGCCAAAGGCATGCAGAGATGATAGCTTTGAAATCTACCTAATAGGCTTAGACAAGAGGGCCTAATGGCCTCTTGCCTCATCAAATTCTCTTTTTATCTCATCACTTGGCTCCTTTGAAAGCAGGCTTGCAATGATATTCACAGCAAGACCAATAGCAAAGGATGGCAATAGCTCATAAATGCCAAACACTCCACCAAGTGGAGATACCAGGAACTTCCATACAAGTACAGAAATACCGCCAGATGCCATTCCAAGAAGAGCTCCTATAAATGTAGCTCTCTTCCAGAATAGCGCAAGAATGACAACAGGACCAAAGCTTGCACCAAAGCCTGCCCATGCAAAGGAAACTATCTGGAACACAGAAGAGGATGGATCACGTGCAATGATTATTCCGAGTATTGCAATTATGATTACTGTTACACGGGCAGCAAGCATACTTGTCTTTGATGAGAGCTTAAGCTTCATAGCCTCCTGCAGAATATTCTCAGATACGCTAGAAGAAGCAGCTAGCAACTGAGAGTCAGCGGTAGACATGGTAGATGCTAAAATACCTGCAAGCGTAAGTCCTGCTAGCATTGCAGCAACGGTGCCATGCTTTGACAGCATATACGATATTCTGACTATGATTGTCTCTGATAGAGAGCCCTTCAGAAGCTCTAATGTACCGATATCTGAAAGAGCTCGGCCTGCAAATCCAACCATAACAGCAATAGCCATAGCAACTACAACCCAGCATGAAGCTACACGTCTTGAAAGCTTCAATTTCTTCTCATCCTCAATTGCCATGAAGCGCAGAAGAATATGAGGCATACCAAAATAGCCAAGGCCCCATGCTACTGTTGATACTATCTTCAAAAGCCCATATGGTGCTGCGCTGTTTGTGCTCTCTACATGAGTCTGAGCCAAAGAAAGATAGCCAGGAAGGCTTCTTGCATTGTCAATAACAGCAGAAAAGCCACCTGCACTCTCGGTTGCAAAGAACAGCACAACAAAGACAGCTATGGTCATTATTATTGATTGTATGAAATCTGTAAGAGAGGCTGCCAAGAAGCCACCTGCTGCTGTATAGCCTACAATGACAAGCGCAGATATTATCATGGATGCCATATAGTTCCATCCGAATAGAGATGAGAATAGCTTTCCGCAGGCTGCAAATCCAGATGCAGTATATGGAATGAAGAATAATATGATAAGAAGTGCAGATAGTGCAGATAGGATATTCTTATCATCATGGAATCTCTTTGAGAAGAATGTTGGAATAGTATAGCTTTCGGTTATCTCGGTATATCTTCTGAGGCGTTTCGCTGTTAAAAGCCAATTGAGATATGTACCAAGGGCTAGTCCTATAATAGTCCAGCCAACATCAGCAACGCCTGAAATATATGCAAGCCCAGGAAGGCCCATCAAAAGATAGCCAGACATATCTGAGGCTTCAGCGCTCATAGCAGTCACAAATGGACCAAGCTTTCTTCCGCCTAGATAGAACTCATCAGATGAAGATGATGTCTTAGCACACTTAATGCCTACATAAAGCATAGCAATAAGATAAACGATTATTGTAAGTAGAATAACGATAGATGATGGTTCCAAATCAAACTCCAATATATTGGAAATGATTTATAGCACATATTATCTTTTTGTAAAATAAACCGGCACCAATTGATGCCGGCTATACATTACTTTGATAGAAGCTCAGCTAATGCCTTTGCAAATCCAGCTGGATCTGATGGCATTAAGCCCTCCTGCAGAAGTGCCTGATCCAGAAGATACTCGCTATAAAGCTTAAGAGTATCATCGTCTGCACTCTCATTGGCCTTCTTAACTATAGGATGCTCTGCATTGATCTCAAGTATAGGCTTAATCTCTGGAACATCGCCTCCCATACTCTTCATAATGCGCTGCATCTGTACAGTAGGATCATTCTCATCAACAACTACAGCAGATGGAGAGCTTGTCAATCTAGTTGATATCTTTACCTCTTTGACTTTATCGCCCAGGGCCTTCTGAATCTTCTCTGCAATAGGCTTGCTCTCTTCTGCCTTAGCCTTCTCTTCCTCGCTCTCAAGATCATCCAAAGCACCGCTCTTATTGATAGCCTTCAGAGGAATCTCCTTATATGTAGGAACAGAAGAGATTACAAAGTCATCGATATCATCAGACATGATGAGTACCTCATAGCCCTTCTTTCTATATGCTTCAATCAAAGGAGAATTCTTAAGAACCTCTTCCTTGCCACCTGCGATATAGTAGATAGACTTCTGATCATCCTTCATTCTCTCCTTATACTCAGCAAAGGATACGAATCCATCCTTTTCACTGCTCTTGAATCTTACAAGCTCCAAAAGCTCATCTCTGTTAGCATAGTCAGAGTAGAGGCCTTCCTTGAGAGGTCTGTTATATTCCTTGATAAACTTCTGATAAAGCTCAGGATTGTTCTCGCTTATCTTCTTGAACTCAGATAAAAGCTTCTTTACAGAGCCATTTCGGATAGCGCTCATTACCCTGTTTTCCTGAAGAATCTCTCTAGAAACGTTAAGTGGAAGATCCTCGCTATCTATGATGCCTCTTACGAATCTCAGATAAGTTGGGAGGAGTGTCTTATCATCATCTGTGATATATACTCTCTTTATATAAAGCTTAACACCTGGCTTATAGTCAGCATAGTTCATATCAAATGGAGCCTTTGCTGGAATATAGAATAGTGTTGTATATTCTGTAGTGCCCTCTGCCTTAGTGTGAAGATAGAATAGAGGGTCCTCAGAATCATAGTAGTTGTTCTTATAGAACTCCTTATAATCCTCTTCCTTTAATTCGCTCTTGCTTCTTCTCCATAGAGCTGATGCAGAGTTAATCTGCTCATTCTTATGCTCTACAGTCTTCTTGTCATTTCCATTCTCATCCTTCTCATTCTCATAATGAGTCTGGTCATACTCAAGATATATAGGATAAGCGATGTAGTCTGAGTACTTCTTTACAAGATTCTCAATCTCCCATCTGTTTGCAAACTCATAAGCATCTTCCTTTAAATAGAGAATGACATCAGAGCCCTGCTCCGCTCTCTCTGCTTCTTTGATCTCATATGATGACTCACCATTAGAGGACCACATATAGGCCTTGTCTTCGCCTGCCTTCTTTGAAATCACCTCAATCTTATTAGCAACCATGAAAGCTGAGTAGAAGCCTACACCGAATTGGCCAATAAGGTTGCTATCCTTCTTCTCATTCTCATTTAAGGATGCAAGGAACTTCTTAGTGCCAGAGGATGCAATAGTACCAAGGTTGTTATTGAGATCCTCCTCATTCATGCCAATGCCGTTATCGCTGATCTTGAGGATTCTCTCTCCTTCCTCAGTGAAGGAAATCTGGATTCTTGGATCAAAGGAATAGCCCTTTAGATTGCCATCGACTAAGGATAAGTACTTTAGCTTATCTATAGCATCTGATGCGTTAGAGATGACCTCTCTTAAAAAGATCTCCCTGTTTGAATATAGAGAATGTATCAAAAGGTGCAATAGATCTGATACTTCTGTCTTGAACTTTTTATTTGCCATAATATCTCTCCTTGAAATCACTAAAAAAGAAAATAATATCAAAGAGTGAATTCGACAATATGAGTTAGAGCTTAAGTCTCATCTGGTGCCACTCTACACTGCCATGCGTAGATTTATCGCTTACTCCCTCATCTCTGAAGCCAAGCTTTGCATAGTAATGAAGAAGCTTAGCCTTACATGTCAATACAAGACCTTTTCTGCCGCTTCTTCTAGCATCCTCTATAGCAGCTTTGATCAAAGTGCTGGCATAGCCGCAGCCTCTATAGCCAGGTATCGTATTCACACCGAAAATCATCTGCCAGCACCCCATTTCATTATGCATTGAGGCATTCTCATACATCTCATCTCTAAGATCTGGCTCATATGTAACAAAGCCATCAACGAATGAAATGAGCTTATCACCATCAAACATGAGATAGAAATGATTTCCGTAAATCCTTATACGATCATAGAGCTCTTCTTTAGTTGCAGCCTCTTGAGACGGAAAGCATAGGGCTTCAACCTCTGCTATATCATCTAAATCCTCTATTGTTGCATTTCTTATCAGCATAATGACCTCATGCACCAAGCAAAAGCCTTAGCAACTCTTATAGCCACATCCTTGAAATGATTTCCATCATTCTATTCAAGTATTGTGTTTATCTTTCTATCAGACAATATGGCGTTTGCACGTTTAGCATTATCCGCAACTGTTGCAAAAAGCTTACTCTTTGTCATTGCTTCCTTGTTGCCTAGACTTAGATATATGCTATCAGCAACAGCCCCAAAGCTTTCATTTCCAAATACAGCAGGAGCACACCTGTGAGATAAATCCTTGTTCCAAGCATCAACCTTGAAAGCTACGAGATAGAAATCCATCAAGGATACCTCCGTATCAAGCATTGAGAAATCATGCTCTCCTATGATATTCATAAGGACCAGATTTGATTCATAGCTTCCAATATCATATATTCCCATTCTCTACTCGAAATGATTTGGTCTATCCTTAGCTCTGAAGATGAAATATGAGAATAGCAATATCAGATATGTAAACCAATATTTACTAGGCCCAATGACTAAGTAAGAAATCAATATAGGAAGCCCTGTAAACAAGGAAGCTATCAAAAGAGCTATTCCCTTGGGCAGCATTATCTTATTAGCGCTTCTTATAGCTACAGAGACTGTAAAGAGTACTATTATTACTATAAAGCATCCCATAAGATCTAAAGCGACCTCTGTAAGTGGATCCTTAGTAATGACATCCTCTCCTATGCTGATATTCTGCTCCTTTGGTGGATTTTCTGTACCGGCTAACTCAAAGACATCTGGAGCTACACTCTCCTTTTCTTCGGCAGCAGGAGCTGCGACAGGAGCATCTGCCTTTTGCGAGAGCTCTTTATTTATACCTACGCTCTCATCAGGTATTGTAGCTATAACTTCTTCTTTAGCTTCAGCAGGCTTATCAATTGATATAGCAAAGTCTACTGTCTCTTTTGTTGCAGCCGGGCTTTCTTCTCTAGCCACAGGCTTGGACTCCTCTTTAACAGGAACAGGCTCAGCGACTACCTCCTCCTCTGGAGCTACATTCACTATCTCATATGTTATCTCTGATATATCCTCTATTGGCTTATCTACAGCTTTTGTTGTTGAGCATGCACATATCAAAATAAGAGCTAATATAACAATACAAAGTTTTCTAACCATATCGCTTATTAAAACACAAAAACGGACTTTTTGTTTCAAAAAAAACCGCTGGACCCTTTCAACCAGCGGCAACCTCCTCAATCTCTTTCGAGACGCGTCGTCAAGTAAGCTAGATCAATCTCTACCTGCGACTTAATTATTGTCTCATTGATTTTTGAATAATGCAAACTTTTTTTACAATTTTTTAAGATTGCCTTAATTTTCTATTCTATTGTTAAAATAACTAGCAGAAACTAGAATGAAAAGCATGCCGAATATAATCGAGATAGAACATGCTAATGTGCAAAGAGATGGGAAGCTAATATTAAAGGATGTCTCCTTGTCTGTTGAAGAAGGAGAGAGAATAGCAATACTTGGACCAAATGGTGCTGGTAAATCCACTCTTATAGATGTCATTGCAAGAAAGTCATATCCATTGGCTTTAGATGAATATAAGAATAAGATCTTCGGAGCTGAGAGATGGATAATAAAGGATTTAAGGCCTCTTATTGGCCATGTATCGCCAAGTGAAGAGAGCTTCTTCTCTACAAGATATCCAGTAAGGGAGATTGTCGCATCAGGCATATCATCCTCTCTTGGCTTTGACTTTCACCATGTTATTACAGAGGAGCTTTGGAAAAGGGCCGACGAAGAGCTTCTAAAGGTAGGTATGCTCGATAAGAAGAGCAATATAATGAATACGCTATCAAGCGGCGAAAAACGCAGAGTGCTTCTTGCTCGAGCTGCTATAAACAAGCCTCCTCTTCTTCTCTTAGATGAAGCCTCAAGCGGCTTGGACTTTCCATCCCGTGCAGATTTAAGAGCTGTTATATCCTCCTATGCAGAGAAGGGAAGAACAATGCTGATGGTGACTCATGAGCTTTCTGAGATAATCAAAGAAGTTGATAGAGTCATATTAATGCAGGATGGAAAAATAGTAAGAGATGGAAGAAAGGAAGAGCTATTACAGAGCGATATCCTTTCAGATCTATATAAACGACATGTAGAGGTTGTGGAAAAAGATGGAGTTTATACAGCTTTCTGCTAGTTTTTTACATTTAGACTCTCATTTCGATTAAACTCATAAATAGGAGGCTTTATGAGAGCAAACATAATCATCCATTCAGTTTCTGGAAATCTTTATATAATCGCAGAAACACTCAAAGAGAAACTTGAAGAAAAAGGCGTTGACGCAAGACTATACAGAGTTGAAGACTTAGATCTTCATATCGAGGCTAATGAGAAAAGCGAAGTAATAGAATTCTATGAGGATATCATAGCATTGCCACTTGCAAACAATAGAAAGCTAGAAAAAGCAGATGCCATCATTATCGGCTCTTGCTCTAAGTTCGGACTGCCATCTGCAGAGATGAAGGCATTTCTAGATGCAACCTGGCCACTTTATAAGACCAAGGCACTGGAGGGAAAGAAGTTCTATGGCTTTGCATCCTCCTCTGTATCAATCGAGGATGGAAAGAGTGCCGTCAAGGGACTATATAATTGGGCACGCATGCAAAAACTTGAGTTCATACCTTATGAGCCATATATCCACAAAGATGGAGATATAATGCCAAATAGGCCAGGGGAAGGAATCGATGACGAGATAGATGCACTTTCAGATGCTATTGTCGCTTCACTTGATCTATAAGAAATCTGACCTTGCGCTTTAAGGTACCAAATGTGCCGGACTCCTTTTCGACTGCCTTTACGGTATCTTCGATTGAGGAGTCCTTATTTTCTCTCTTCATCTGGTCCCAGCGCCTTACAAGCCACATGTACATATCACCTTCGGTATTCCCAGGAAATGATGATAAGAGATGCTCATCCCTCACAACCTTGACAATAGGCGAATAGACATTCTCATACCAGCTTTTAGCAGCCTCTTCCATTGATATCTCTCTATCCTTTATATTCTGATTGATATAGTACTTATGGACCATTATATGGTTTATAAGCTCAGGATATGCGCCAGGAGTTGTAAAGACAATATCCCCAAGAGGAAGGTTAAGAGAGCCATATTGCTCTAAGAACATACTTCTCTCATATAGCACTACTCTACGCCTGAGCTCTCTCATTGACATACCAGGATCCAGAGGAATCTTGGAATCAAGCTCAACAACCTCGGCATCTATGAAGGCCTGTCCCATAGCCTTAGCTACAGATACTCTATGGTTTCCATCCCTTACAAAGTACCAGCCACCAAGTGAATAAACAGAAATAGGAGGCAATATAACATCTGAGTGCAATGCAGCATCAACGCTTACCCATCTGTTTCTCAGCATCTCGCGCTTTGGCATAAATGCTGCAGAGAAATCTCTATAGCGCCCCTCTGAGCCTATTATCTTATCTACTGGTATGGTCCTCATGCCAATATAGGTCTCACTCTTAGGCTTTATTATTGATGTAACCTCATACCATGAAAGAAGATCATTATTCTTCCATGATAATGTCTTCATCAGACTCTGTATCTTTGCCCTGGTCTTAGCTTTATTGAATTCTTCATTAGCTACGTGGTTCTCATAAGAAGTCATTTATTTACTCCCAGAGAGTCATCTTCAAGTATGAAGTTCTTATAAATATTGATTACCTTAGTCTGATTATACTCTGTGATTCTGGGTGCGTTCATATCCTCTAGATGGACATGTCCATGCAAAAGATACTTAGGCTTATATTTATCCATGAAATCCAAAAAGCATTCAAAGCCCCTATGGCATAAATCCTCACCATCACCTATTCCCCTAGGAGGTGCATGAGTAATGAGAATATCACAATAGCGGCCATATCGCAGCTTCATAGCCTTAAGCCTTGGAGCTAGCCATCTTATTCTCCAGGCCATTTGCTTTTCAGAGTATTGGCTGTTGCCATAGTTATATAGGTTGGAGCCACCAAGACCTACTATTATCAAATCACGTGCTTTATCATAGATTATCTTGCCATCTGCAAACATGCCACCGAATCTTGGAAGCATTGTCATCTCCCCACTTGATTGAAGATCTGTAAGGTCCTTCATTGAATCAGAGCCCTTACCCATCATCCTATCCCAATCATCCAGGTTATGATTACCATAAACCCAGCAGACATCTTTATTAAGCATTGTCGCTATATAATCATAGTAACGAAGAGGCAAATCTCCTGCTGAGATAACAAGATCGACATCTTTATAAAGCTGAGGTGCAACGCTAGAATAAATCAACGTATCTGTTGCATCTGAAATACCAAGGATCTTCATAGCAATTTCATTATCTGAAAAGTAGAGAAGTTGTACAAGAAGCAATAAGAGGTGGATTTCCACCTCTCATATGCTAATTCCAATTCTTAATAATCTCTTTTACGAGCTTCGTAAAGGATTCCTTTACTCTGTTGCCTGTCTCAATGACTTCCTCGTGATTAAGTGGCTGATCAAGAATACCAGCACCCATGTTAGTAAGGCATGAAATACCAACAGTCTTCATTCTCATCTGGCTTGCAGCAATAGCCTCCGGAACAGTAGACATACCAACAGCATCAGCACCAGCAAGACGTGCGAACTTAACCTCTGATGGAGTTTCGAAGTTAGGCCCTGCAAAGAAGAAATAAACACCCTCTCTAAGCCCAACTCCGACCTTTTTTGCAGCAGCTCTTACAACATTTTGCATTGTCTTATCATAAGCGGAGCACATATCAAAGAAGCGAGCACCAAGCTCATCATGGTTCATGCCTCTGCATGGGCTATCAGCTATAAGCTTGATATGATCTGTAATAAGCATTAGGTCACCAGCATTCCAATCCTTATTAACACAGCCTGCAGCATTGGTTAAGAAGAGATTATCAATACCTAGGAGATGCATGCATCTGATTGGATATACAACCTGATCCATTGTCCATCCTTCATAGTAATGGAAACGGCCTTGCATGCACATTACTCTCTTGCCTTCAAGCATTCCAATAACAAGTCTTCCCTTGTGGCCTGGAACTGTTGAAACAGGGAAATGAGGGATATCATGATAATCAATGATAATAGGACTCTCAATCTCATCAGCAAGTCCACCTAATCCAGAGCCAAGGACTAAGCCAATATCTACTTTTACACCACCAAGAAGAGAGTCAATATATGCAACACTCTCTTTTAAATCTTCCATGTATTTATCCATAGCTGTGATTATAGCACAGATAAATGACTTAGTTTTTCACAAAGTAAGGCATTCTATTAAGATTCAAGCTTCTCTATTACACACTCATGCTTCTTCGTGGTCTTATCGTAGCTGATTCCGACTAGGAGAATGTTATCGGTATATTCCTTTACGGATTCTGGATAGTTCTTCTCCTTTATCTGATCTAGAGCTGTCTTAGCATCCTTATTCCATTTTAGCTCTATAACCAAAGCTGGATATGTGCCAATGCTCTCTGGCTTTGGAACATATACAAAGTCTGCAAAGCCTCTGCCTGAAGGAAGCTCTCTCTTGGGCTTTAAGTAGTAGTTCATGGATGCTAGGTATGCAATTGTAAGCACGCTTGCCAGAGAGTTCTCATCATTGTACTTGAGCGCAGATGCAT
>CAVHSB010000003.1:26648-30679 GCA_963638635.1 Flexilinea sp. | reverse complement strand
GATATGCTCAATATCTATAATTCACAATTCTCATTTACTCCTTCAATTGTCTTCTCTATTGCTGAATTCATGGATGTTAAATTCTCATTTACTACAAACAACAACAGCATATATAAGTATTTTGACGATGATGATAGGCTTTCATGGAAGCTGTTATTTGAGGACCTTGGCAGATCTCTTAACTTCTTCGGAAACGGAAGATCAAATACATCATTCATAATGAATAGCGCATCTCTGGATTTCGTGCATTACATGGAGGACTGGGACCTCCATTGTGCATATAAGACAGAGGTAGTATTATCAAATGATAGATATTCTCTGGTGCCTGAATTCAGGATCTATCTTTCATGGAAGACTATGCCTGATCTTAAGGTCGATCAGACATGGAATAAGAGCTCTGGAGAATGGGTGAAGAAGTAATGTCTGAAACATATATATTTTCAAATGATCTGATATCATCTGTATTAGGCTCATGTGATAAGAATCTATCTTATCTGGAGCTATTGCTGGCTACTGATTTGATTGTAAGAGGCAATGCAATCACAGCAACATCGCCATCACCTCTGTTCAAGGATCTTATGGCAAGGCTTGAAAGAGCAGCCAGGGAGCGGGGCGAGCTAAGTGAGAGCGAGATATGCATGGAGGCTCAGCTTGCAGATGACGAGAGAGATGAGAAGAGAGAAAAGGGTGAGGTTAACAGTAATGGAGAGCTTAAGATAAAGGTTCTGTCAAGGACCATCTATCCAAAGAGCTCAACACAAAAGGAGCT
This sequence comes from Flexilinea sp., assembly GCA_963638635.1. GTDB lineage: Bacteria > Spirochaetota > Spirochaetia > Sphaerochaetales > Sphaerochaetaceae > Ornithospirochaeta. Next base: position 29,910 of record CAVHSB010000003.1, on the reverse strand, counting down.
GATAAGCGCATTCATGAAGAATCCTGTTGTATTTGCATCTGGGCCTGCAGGTACTGGAAAGACATACCTTACAATAGCATGGGCTCTTTCGAAGGTGCTAAGCGGTGAGAAGAATAAGATTATAATGACTAGGCCTGTAGTTGAAGCAGGTGAGTCGCTTGGATTCTTGCCAGGAGATCTATCCCAGAAGCTTGGCCCATTTCTTGCTCCTCTCTATGATGCTATGAATGCTATGATAAGCCCAGTTCAGATCAAAAGGCTTGAGGATAATGGCTCTATTGAGATTGCTCCTCTTGCATATATGAGAGGCAGAAGCCTCAATAATGCTATTGTAATACTTGATGAGGCTCAGAATGCTACATCACTTCAAATGAAGATGTTCCTGACAAGACTAGGCGAGACAAGCCAGTCTATAATAACAGGAGATCCTACACAGATAGATCTTCCGAGAAAAAGTGACTCTGGATTTGTTGAAGCTATAAGAATTCTAGATGGAATAGATCAGGTAAGCGTGGTAAAATTCACTGAGCATGACACTATAAGATCTCATGTCGTAAGAGAGATAGTAAAAGCGTATAGCAGGGAGAATAAGTAGTTGAAGAAGACAGCTGAACTCAGTTCATATATTTCGAATTTATCAAAAGCTCAGAAAATTGCACTTGTAATTCTCTCAATAATCTTTATTGTTCTTGAAATCTTCTTTACGATTGTTCTCTCAGGCGGTTCCTTTGCGACGATAAAGACAACAAGAGAGTACAAGGCTGGTGAGCTGTCAGATGAGAATGTCTATGCTCCATATGATTATTCATATATAGACGAGGTTGAAACAGAGAAGAAGTATGATACGGCAACTAAATCAATTCTTCCTCAATTCACATATTCTGTTTCAGATACTGTCTACATGAGAGCTCTGGCTGCAGAGCTTGTAGAAAGAGCTGAAGGCGGGATGTCTATGGATTTATTCTATAAGGAGAAAAATATTCTTGATCCTCTCTATTTTGGAAGACGTTTTGATGATTTATCAGCTGAAGATAAGATTCTGATTGCTCGTCTTACAGAAGAGGGAATCTCTCAATTGGTCATAAGCGGCATAGCAGATGATAACGAAGTGAAGATGATATTGCAGGAAGGCAATGACTTTTCGCAGGTTGAAAGTGCTGTTGGCTATGATCTTGATACAGAGAAGAATATTGTTGAGACAAGCGATATATTCAAGCTTAGTGATATATCAGAGTTTGTGGCAGACTGGCTTTCTAAGAAATATGATAAGCTTACTGTGTACTATGTTGGATATATAACAGAATCAATAAAGATGCTCGCTATTGCCAACATCCACTATGATGCTGCATATACCAATGTGCTGAAGGAAGAGGCTAGAGGTAAGGTAGAGCCAGTTGTAGTTGAGATTAAGAAGGGCGATCAGATACTTAAGATAGATACTATAGTTACAGAATCTCAGCTAAGAACAATAGAGCGTTACCAGACCTTTGAAAGCTATAAGATATCTGCATCAAAGGTCATTGCGTATACACTATTCATGATTTTTGCGCTCCTTTTCTTCTTCTATTTCTTCTTTACGACAATTGAATATAAGTACAGGCTTGGAACCTATTCAATACTTATAATGTCCTTTATTGTGCTTTCCTTGACTGCAGGCTTTTTCCGATCTTATTTCCTATTGAAGAACAATGTCACATACCTCGATCCATTCCTTCCTTTCTTTACAGCGGGGCTTCTTACCTCATATATCACAGGAAAGAAGCGAGTTGGCTTAGCTGTATGTGCAATGCTAGTAATCTCATTCATGCTTTGGCCTGTAAGCAATACATATTCATTTATATATTTCCTATTGATAGCGCTTGTTTCGCTTATTCTTTCCAATATAGGACAAAACAGAATTGACCTCATATTGCAATGCGTAGCAACTGCAGGTATATCAGCCCTGATATCCTTTGTCCTAGGAATGATGTATTCCTTCAATATAGTCACTATTTTATTCTCTATGCTTACAACGACTGGAAATATTGTAATTACCTACATAATGATCACAATCGTACTTCCTGTATTGGAGATTGTTTTCAATATTCCTACATCCTTCCGTCTTCATGAGCTTTCCTTTGCAGATAGCCCAGCTCTCAATAGACTCAATCAGGTAGCACAGGGGACATTCAACCATGTAAAGAACGTTGCAGATCTATCTTATGCTGCAGCTAAAGCAATAGGTGCAAATGCAGATCTTGCGAGGGTTGGTGCACTTTACCATGATATTGGAAAATCAGAGCATCCAGAGTACTTCATCGAGAACCAAAATGGCAAGAATGCCCATGATGATATCTCATATGCATTAAGTGCTGCTATCATAAAGAGCCATGTAAAGATTGGCGTTGAGAAGGCTAAGGAGATAGGACTACCTCAGGAGGTTATAGATATCATAGGAGAGCATCATGGCAATGATCTCATCAAATATTTCTATAATGAGGCAATAAAGGACAGTAAGGAAAGAGCTTCTCTTGTCAGTGAAGAGGACTTCAGATACACAGGCAAGATACCTTCGACAAGAGAGAGTGCTATTGTAATGCTGGCAGACTGCTCTGAGGCTGCAACTAGAACTCTGAAGAACCCGACTCATCAGAAATATGATAAGTTCATTCAAAGCATCATTGTAGATAAGATCAACTACAAGCAGCTAGATAACTCAATGCTTACACTCAATGACTTGAAGGTCATTAAGGATGCATTCATACAGCTTCTTGTTGGAAGAGACCATCAGAGAATCGAATATAATAATAAGGATTGATTATGTACTATATAGATATCAAAGAGGGCGAAGAGATAGACGAGGCTTATGTAAGAGCCTCACTTGATAAGATTCTGGATTATCTTAAAGAGAATGGAGAGTTCTCTATCTCTTTCATAGATGATGAGGAGATAAAGAGCCTCAATAAGGAGTATAGGGATATAGATAGTCCGACAGATATCCTCACATTTCGTTTGGATGATGATGACACATTCCCATCCTTTGATGAGGAGGAGAAGGAGCTTGGAGATATCTTCATTTCTCTTGATTCTATGTCTCGCAATGCTGATGAGTTCGGTGTTGAAAAGAATGATGAGCTAAGACGTCTATTGCTTCATGGTATTCTACATCTTGAAGGCTATGATCATAAAACTAATGATTTCAAGACAGAGCCAATGCTTATTAAGCAGGAAGAGATACTCAAAGAGATTTTCAGCTGATAACATGTCTTTATGCTTATTGCTC
>CAVHSB010000003.1:26171-26638 GCA_963638635.1 Flexilinea sp. | reverse complement strand
TTGCTAGCTGATTTGCCCAACTTAGCACTGTTGAATCTTCAGTAAGCATAAAATAGAAAACCTCTCTTTATATATTCTCGCTAAGGTAAATCTCTTAACATGAGACTGTTATATTTTCCATGTCTTTAAAGGTGATTTAATAGCTCTAACTACATCTATTTTTTGAATCAGTTGATGCTGAGTTATATTTGTTAAGCTCTTTTGGCAAAATTCGAAGAAATCAATATCTGTAATCCATTCTCATCTATGTTTTTTACTATAGTCTCAGAATTCATTTATTCAATTGGATTTCAGTGCAACAAAACTATTAAAAAGTGCTTATTTTTATCTTTTAATTGCTTTTAGCTTCACGATAAGCAAACTTCTTATTATTTTTTACTTGTATTGCAAAAAACAGCTAAAAGTGATAAGTAATTGATTGGAAAATCAGATATTTAATTATCGAGTTAATTTATTCATTGATTAAA
>CAVHSB010000003.1:19343-26128 GCA_963638635.1 Flexilinea sp. | reverse complement strand
GGTCGTTTCGTCTTCCGCGCAGCTATGGCTCGCAAAGATGTAGAAATTGTTGGAATCAATGACCTTTGTCCAGTAGACTACCTTGCATACATGCTCAAGTATGACACAATGCATGGCGCATTTGAGGGCACTATTGAGTCTGATGTTGAGAAGTCACTTCTCATTGTTAATGGTAAAGCTATCCGTGTAACAGCTTGCAAGGATCCTAACGATTTAAAGTGGGACGAAGTTGGTGCAGAGTATGTTGTTGAATCTACAGGTCTCTTCCTTACAAAAGAAAAGGCACAGGCTCATATCAACGCTGGTGCTAAGTACGTTGTAATGTCAGCTCCTTCAAAGGATGATACTCCAATGTTCGTTTGCGGTGTAAACGAGAATACATATGTAAAGGGAACTCAGTTCGTTTCTAACGCTTCTTGCACAACTAACTGTCTTGCTCCTATTGCTAAAGTTCTTAATGATAACTTCGGTATTGTTGATGGTCTTATGACAACTGTTCACTCAACAACAGCTACTCAGAAGACTGTTGACGGTCCTTCAATGAAAGACTGGAGAGGTGGTAGAGCTGCTTCAGGCAACATCATCCCATCTTCAACAGGTGCTGCTAAGGCTGTAGGTAAGGTTATCCCAGCTCTTAACGGCAAGCTTACAGGTATGTCAATGAGAGTTCCTACTCTTGATGTTTCTGTAGTAGACCTTACAGTTAACCTTGCAAAGCCAGCTACATATGCAGAGATCTGCGCAGCTATGAAGAAGGCTAGCGAAGGCGAGCTCAAGGGTATCCTTGGCTACACAGAAGATGCAGTTGTTTCTTCTGACTTCCTTGGCGATACAAGAACTTCTATCTTCGACGCTAAGGCTGGTATTGCTCTTACAGATACATTCGTTAAGGTTGTATCATGGTATGACAACGAGATCGGTTACTCAAACAAGGTACTTGACCTCATTGCACACATGAAGAAAGTAAACGGCTAATTTAGCTGATATAATCCGGCGAAAGCTCGGATCCGGGCCTGCCAGATAGCAGGCCTTTATTTTTCAATAAGGAGTTTATTATGGTATTGAATACTGTTAAAGAAGCAGATCTTAAGGGTAAGAGAGTCGTAATCCGTGTAGATTTCAACGTTCCTGTAAAGAATGGAGTAGTTACAGATTCAACAAGAATCAAGGCTGCTCTTCCTACTATCAATTATCTTCTTGATAATGGTGCTAGCGTTGTTGTTATGTCTCACTTCGGTCGTCCAAAGGGACAGAAGAACCCAGACTTCTCTATGGCTCCAATAGCTAAGGAGTTCGAGAAGCTTCTAGGTAAGAAGGTAACCCTCGCAAGTGATGTTATCGGAGATGAAGTAGAGAAAGAGGTTAAGGCATTAAAGCCAGGTGAGGTTCTTCTTCTTGAGAATGTAAGATTCTACAAAGAGGAAGAGGCTAATGATCCAGAGTTTGCAAAGAAGCTTGCATCATATGGCGACCTTTATGTAAACGATGCCTTTGGTACAGCTCATAGAGCTCATGCATCAACAGAGGGTGTTGCTCACTATCTTCCTTCCTATGCTGGTTTCCTGATTGAGAAGGAAGTAAAGTTCATGGCTCCTCTTCTTGAGAATCCAGAGCATCCATTTGTTGCTATCATCGGAGGATCTAAGGTTTCTTCAAAGATTTCTGTTCTTGAGTCTCTCGTTAAGACATGCGATACAATCGTTATTGGCGGTGGTATGGCTTATACCTTCCTCAAGGTTCTAGGAAAGAGCGTAGGCAAGTCTCTTGTTGAGGATGATTACCTAGAGACAGCTAAGAACTTCCTTGCAGCTGCAGAGAAGAAGGGTGTTAAGGTAATCCTTCCTGTTGACCATGTTTGCGCTGCTTCATTTGCTGAAGATGCAGCTCCTGTTTATGTTGATGGCCAGGATGTTCCAGAGGATCTTATGGGTCTCGATATCGGAGAAAAGACAGTTGCTTTGATTGTTGCTGAGCTTAAGAATGCTAAGAATGTTGTATGGAATGGCCCGATGGGTGTATTCGAGTTTGCTAGCTTCGCTAAAGGCACAGAGGCTGTAGCTAAGGCTCTTGCAGATTCTGATGCTACTTCTGTAGTTGGCGGCGGTGACTCTGTTGCAGCTATCAACAAGTTCGGTCTTGCTTCAAAGATCTCTCATGTATCAACAGGTGGTGGTGCTTCTCTTGAGTTCCTCGAGGGCAAGGTTCTTCCAGGCATCAAGGCTTTGGAGAAATAATATGAGAAGGCCATACATCGCAGGAAACTGGAAGATGAATATGACTCCTAGTGAGGGAAAGGCATTTGCCTCATCCCTTGCTGAGGCTTATAAGGAATCAGGCGCTGATTGTAAGATTATGATTGGTGTTCCTTTTGTTGATCTTCCTTATGTTGCAGAGGCTGTAAAAGGCACTCCTATCATTGTAGCTGCCCAGAATATGGCTAACCATACTTCTGGTGCATATACTGGTGAGGTATCCCCAGCTATGCTTAAGGATATTGGCATTAATACCGTAATCCTTGGACATAGTGAGAGACGAAGCTACTATGGAGAGACAGACGAGATTATAAACTCTAAGGTTCTTCTTGCTATTTCCGAGGGTATGGATGTAGATCTATGCGTTGGCGAGACACTCAAGGAGAGAGAAGAGGGCAGGCTTGAGGAAGTTCTTTCAAGACAGCTTGAGGTTGGTCTAAAGGGCGTTAAGAGCGAGGCTATGTCAAAGATCACTATTGCCTATGAGCCTGTTTGGGCAATCGGCACAGGAAAGACAGCAACTCCGGAAGATGCTGACGCTGCACATGCATTTATACGTGCTACAATTGAGCGTTTATACTCAAAATCTATTGCAGAAAACCAGATTATACAGTATGGTGGTTCTGTAAAGGCCAGCAATGTTAAGGCCCTTATGGCAAAGGAAAATATCGACGGAGCTCTAGTAGGCGGTGCCTCATTATCTCTTGAGAATTTCATGCCTATAGTAGCATTTAATAAATAAATGGAGATATTCGTATGGGTGTTTTAGGGATTGTCCTTTTGGTTCTGTTCTGCCTTGTTGCAGTATTGCTTATTTTTCTTGTTGCTGTACAGGATGAGAACAGCGTAGGTCTTGGTGGTATTTTCGGTGGTAACAGCGAATCAGTATTCGGTTCAGGTTCTGCTAACTTCATTACTAAGGCAACAACCGTTTTGGCAATTATTTTCATGGTTCTTTCTCTTATTGTTGCAGTTGTAAACAAGACAGGAGACGAGGATCTTTCTAAGGCTATTGCATCTCAGAGCCAGGCTCAGAGCGAGTCAACTTGGTATCAGGATAATGCAGCTAGCACTGAAACTGCTTCTAACTAATCAGTTTCTATTATGAGCTTCCCTCTTACTAGGGGGAAGTTTTCCTTTTTATGGAGGCGACATGAAAGTTTGTATTGTTGTTGCACCTAAAGCTGGTGAAAGTGCAAAACTCAATGAGATAGCTAAAGGCTTCTCTGATGGTTTTTCTCAGCTTGGTCATAGTGTAGATGTTATCAATGCAAAGATTGATAGCGATAAGCGCCTGACATTGTATGAATATATCATAGTGCTTTCAGAGCCTCTTTCTGCTTTCTCAGGTAAGACTCCAGAGTATATAAGAAGCTTCCTAGCTGGATCAGGTGCAGTATCAGGAAAGCGATGTTCAGCCTTTATATTTGGCGGTATAAGAAAGAATAAGGCACTTCAGTCCCTGATGAGAACAATTGAAGGTGAGGGAATTATCCTTAAATCCGGAGATGTTGTTAAATCAAAAGATGAGGCTAGGGCTATAGCTAGTCATCTTAATATTGAAAGGAACTATTAATCATGAAAAAACTGACTTCAATTCTTGTTGTTTTAATTATATCAATTTCATTTCTATCTGCAGCTGTAATATCTTCACCAGCAGCTACTGTACGTCTTACAAAGACTAAGGTAATTACAACATCAGAGCTTGATGCTGCATATAATGCATATCAGGAAGCTGGCCTAGGTAATCAGATTACTAAGACGGATCTTTTAAATAGCATGATTGATAATGAGCTTCTTCTTCAGGGCGCTGAGAAGGCTGGCTATACACTATCTAGTGCTCAGCTTGATGCTATCTATGCTAATTACAAGTCTTTATTAGAGCAGCAGAATGGTTTTTCTATCAGCGATGAGGATTACGATGCTCAGGTAATTGCTGAGTATGGTACAGTTGATGCATTCAAGAAAGAGCTTGGCGATAATCAGATTGCTTCTCAATATGTTCAGGCTGAGAAGACTGATATGCTCAAGAATATTCCTGAGCCTACAGATAGGGATATAAAGAATGCATATAGACAGAATCAGACATCTATGTTCACCCAGCCAGATATGTACCATTTGTACATGATTGCTGGAACAAAGAGTGCAGATGAAGCTGCAAACAGCGAGAAGAAAGCTAAGTTTGATGGTATCTACAATGATATTAAGTCTGGTAAGGTTTCATTTGAGAAGGCTGTTCAGCTATATTCAGAGGATGAGTCAACAAAGAAGGATGGCGGCGACTATGGCTGGATGAGCGATAGTGCTACAGTTAGAAATACACTTGGCAACGGGTTTGTTGACTATGTTGTAGAGATGGATGTTGGTGATATCTCACCAGTGCTTGAGACTCCTGCAGCATATTTCATCGTTAAGGTTGCTCTTATTCAAGGTGCTAAGATTCTCGCTTTAACAGATACTATATCTCCAGATAGCAATGTTACTGTACGAGATTATATCTACAATGCTCTTTATCAGCAGAATGCTCAAACTGTTTTTCAACAGGCTTATCAGAGCTTAGTAGCTGATTTAAGAAAGCAGGCTTCAATTAATATTATTTATAAGTAAGAATATGATTAGACAAAGACATATATCCAGAGAAATTGCTGTTTCTACTTTATATTCCCTAGATTTCAATAATAATCTTCCTCCAGCTGGAGAGTTTGATATATTCCAGGGAATGACAAGCGAAGAGGTTGAAGTACTAGAGGATGATACAAAGATTTTTGCATCATATCTAGTTAATGGTACAATAGAGCATCTTGTTGAGGTTGATGACCTTATCAAGAAATATAGTGTCAAAAGACCTTTAGAGAAGATTGATTTAGTTGATAGAAATATTCTGAGAATATCTTTCTTTCAGCTTCTTTTCGATAAGACAACTCATCCAACAATCGTAATAGATGAGGCTGTTAAGCTATCTCAGGATCTTTCAAATGATGTTTCTTTTAAGTTTATAAATGGCATACTAGATAAGTATGTCAAAGAGGAGATGTCAAAGTGATCCAGCTTAAGAGTGATTACCAGATAGATAAGATCAGAAGCAGCTGCAAGCTTTTAGCTGAGATGTTTGAGACCGTAGGACCTCAGATAGTTGAAGGTATTTCAACTTGGGATGTTGATAAGCTATGTGAAGACTTTATGAAGAAGCATCATGTTAAGGGCCCTTGCAAAGGCTACTTTGGATATCCAAACGTTACTTGTACTAGCGTAAATGATGTGATAATTCACGGTATTCCACGTAAGGATCAAATACTCAAGGATGGTGATTTATTATCTCTTGATGTTTGTATCGATAAGGATGGATATATCTCTGACTCAACTCATTCATATGAGATTGGTAAGGTTAGTGATAATGTGCATCTTCTCAATAAAGAGACAGAGCACTCTCTTTATGCTGCTATTGAGGCTGCAGGCAAGAGCGGTGCCAGAATCCAGGATATTGGTGCTGCTGTAACTCAAATCTGCAGAAAGTATGGATTTGGGATACTCAGAGAATATTGTGGACACGGAGTAGGCTTAGAGCTTCATGAGGAGCCTGAGGTTCCTAACTTTGTATCTCTTGCTAATCCTAACCCAAGAATAAGAAAAGGTATGGTATTTGCTATTGAGCCTATGATTACAGAAGGCTCTCCGAAGATCTGGACAGATAAGGATGGATGGGGAGTTCATACAATCGATGGCAAGTATGGATGTCATTGGGAGCATACTGTCGCTATTACAGACAGCGGCATAGAGATTTTGACTACTTTATAAAGAGGATATGATGAGTACTAAAGAGTTTATTTCCTGTGAGATGATAAGGGATGCAGCAATTAAGCTTGTATATAAGATGCATAAAGAAGATGGCTTTGTTCCAGATGTTATCTATGACTCTCTAAGAGGCGGTGCATATATGGCTAATGTCATGAGTGAGTATTATAAGCTTATGGCCATTAAAGAGGGTAAAACTCCAACCTTCTATGCTGCAGTAGTTGCTAGAAGCTATGGTAAGGTAAAAGAGCACTCTAATCATGTAGATATTGATGGATGGACTTGGTCTCCAAGAAATCTTCAGAAGGGACAGAAGGTTCTTGTTGTTGATGATATCTACGATACAGGACTTACTGTTAACTCACTAGTAGAGACAATCATGTCAGCTGGTATTCCTAGAGAGGATATCAAGGTAGCTGTTTATGACTACAAGGTACCACTATATAAGTTCAAGGATGGAACAGAAACACCACTTCCAATACAGCCTGATTATTGGTGCAGAAAGCATGTTCTAAATAAGGAATCTGATTCAAGATGGATTCACTATACATGCCATGAATTCATTGGACTCACAAGCGAAGAGGTAGATGAAGTATTTACAGATCCAGAGGTCAGAGAGATACTTCACGATATTCTCTAGTAGATCTATATGAAAGAAATTGAGTGTTACCTGCATTAAGTTCATGTAACACTCTTTTTTTTGCTCAAAATCATAGCTGGTGATATTAGGATGCTATGATC
>CAVHSB010000003.1:10659-19333 GCA_963638635.1 Flexilinea sp. | reverse complement strand
ATCTTTTATGTTGTGATTCATTTTAATCTCTGATAAGAAACCTGATCTATAACCTTCTTCATATCTATAAGTCATAACTTCTACTTTTAGAGCCTTATCTATATATATGAAAAAACATAAAAATCTGTTTATGTTCAGATAAAAAAAGAGTGCTACTTAAGTCTTTTGACTCTTATAGCACTCTTTAGCTTTATATCTATTTGAGATTAGATGAATGAAGATAGTGAGTAGCCTGTATTCTTCTTAGCAAGGCTTGTCATAGTGTTATCTGAGAAGTTATATACATAAGCGCCTGATAGCTCTGTGAATACCAAATATAGATTTGAGTCTGAACTATTCTTTTTTATCATGATTGGAACCATAGTAGAGGAGAGGTTGCTTGCTGTCTTGCTATTGAAATCTGTACTAGTCCCATCTGCATAGATGACTCTGCCACTATATATGCATAGTGTTCTTGTTCCATCAGATACTATAGGAAGCTTTGTTACTACAGTGCTTGATAGTGGAGTCTTAAGATATTCCTCATTTGTATATACTCTTCCGTTAAGATCTATTGCAAATCTTGAATCACTGCTTTCATTGATATTGATTGCACCAATAATATATTTCTTGGCATATGTGCTGTTTGACATGGTATGGAAGGCTATAGAGGCTGCTGTGATATCTGTTGTGTAATAGTATTGGGCCTCTCCAGTGCTTGTTCCATGTGTTGTGGAGTACTTGATTGCATTCTTTCCTATTATAGATATGTTGTCTCTATAAGCTTCATCTATTGAAGATAGGCTATAGAAAGTGAATGAAGAGCTTGTTATAGCTGCTACTGTAGTAGAAGCTAAATCTAGAGTAGCTAAGTATGCATCTCCATTTTCACCTTGGAAGATTATAGTGAAGTATTTACCATCTGCAGAATATGAATCAAGTACATACTTCATTTTGATTGAGTCTGTTGTTGAGGTAATTACTACAGTATCCTCTTCTGTTGTTTTTGTTTCAACTTGATAGCGATAGAAATAGCCCTCGCTTCCTTCATATAGTACAGCAGCATCATCCATGCATATAGCGCCCTTAGCATTCTCTATATCATATGAATCATCATGGAATGTGTATTTGGTATTTTCGTCGTTTAGAGCGTATCTTCTGATACCCTTATCTGTTTTTACATATATAGTATCTGTTCCAACTCCAATTCCATGAGAAGTTCTTCATATTGATCGTTTCTTACAAGTGTTCCTATTCCATCAGTACTATCGAGATTACATGAAGATAGAAGTGCGATAATTGTTATTATAGATAATAGTAATATAGATTTCTTTTTCATATTTTAGCCTTAGTGTCTGTAAGTTACGACAGCATTCATTGGAATGAATGTGAATATGGAGTTCTTCTCGCTCTTTGAATATAGCTCAGGTATGAAGTATAGACCTGTATTTATTCCTATTCCCCATTCTTCTGTGATGAAGTATTTGATTCCCACATTGAGAGTTGAGCTCATAGTGAACTTTGAGTAACCATTGAAGCTCATGTAGTTGAAGCCTACACCAAGGGAAATTGGGATATCAAACCTGCCAGTCTGTACTGGTATTGTTGTCATCTTGAATTGGATAGGCACGTTTGTAAGTATTTTTGAGCCTGGAGTGAAGTTGAATTGGTATCCAATCTCGCCGCCGAGTGCTAGATATGAGTTTAAGAATACCTCGTAGTCAATAGAGCCATAGCCGCCAAAGGTCAGGTTTGTGTTTCCTTCTCCTGGGCCCCAGGCTGTAGTAAAGCTATCATTTTCATTAGTAGAAAGTGATAGAGGCATATTTGTTCCAACAGAGATTGAGAACATCTGGCTGCCTTGATCGTAGTAGGCTTCTGCGCTAAGAGGCAAAAGCATAGCTAGAAAGAGTAAAAGAACAGTTATCTTTTTCATGTTTTCTCCTGTTGAAAGTATATTCTAAATTTGATTTATATTCAAAGCGATGTTGTTACTCTCTTTATTTTGGAGTATAAAAAATAAGATATGGTTAGATTAGGTGGAAAGGAAGTATCTGAATATATATTGTCTAAGATTAGTGAAGATACTCAACTTTTTATAAGTAAAGGAAATAGAGCACCATCTCTCGCTGTTATACTAGTAGGAGATAATCCAGCAAGCCAGACATATGTCAGAAAAAAGACAGAGCTTGCAGAGCGTCTTGGCTTTATGCATTTTCAGTTTAATCTTTGTGAAGATTCTAAGGAGAGCGAGCTTTTAGCATTGATTGATAGATTAAACCGAGATGATGAGGTTGATGGAATTTTGGTACAATTACCACTTCCTAAGCATATGTCAGAGAAGAATGTCATAGATAGGATATCCCCAGAGAAGGATGTTGATGGCTTTACTGACATAAATACTGGAAGGCTATGCATAGGAGAGGAATCCTTTATTCCATGTACTCCGCTTGGCATACTCAGAATGCTCCAATATTATAATATTCCTACGGCTGGGAAAAATGCAGTTGTAATAGGAAGATCCAATATAGTCGGTAAGCCAATGGCTATGCTTTTGATGAATAAGGGTATAGATGCAACAGTTACTGTATGCAATAGCAAAACCTCAGATCTTAAAGATCATACGAGGGTTGCAGATATCATAATCGTAGCAACAGGACATCCATCGACTATCGATTCCTCTTACGTTAAGGATGGAGCTGCTGTAATAGATGTTGGTGTGAATAGAATAGAGGATAAATCAAGAGAGAAGGGCTTCAGGCTTTGCGGCGATGTAGACTATGCATCCTTCAAGGATAGAGATGTAAGTATTTCGCCTGTTCCGGGAGGTGTTGGACTTATGACAGTAACAATGCTTATGGAGAATACGCTCAAGGCTGCAATGAAACGGAGATGTAAATGAAATATCTAATTGAAAGCTATGGCTGTCAGATGAATATAGCTGAGTCTAATGCACTAGAATTGATGCTGAAAGGGCAGGGAATTGAGAAGACAGAGAATGCTGAAGAGGCAGATGCTGTAATCATAAATACATGTTCAGTCAGAAAAAGTGCTGAGAATAGAATATGGGGAAGATTGGGATTCTTCTCCGGGGTAAAGAAGAAGAAAAAGCTATTACTCATAGTTACAGGCTGTATGGCTGAGAGAATGCAGCAGGAGCTTAAAGCTGAAGCTCCATTTATAGATATGGTAATAGGAACAAATGAGAAGGCAAAGATTCCAGAGTTCATTCTAGGCTCTCCTCTTAAGGAGGATAAGGAATATACATTCCTGAATTCTTATTATAAGGAAGGTGAGTTCTCATCCTATGTTCCGATTATGAATGGCTGCAATAACTTCTGCTCATATTGCATTGTTCCATATGTAAGGGGCAGGGAGATATCGAGAAGCGTTGAGGACATAATAAGGGAGATATGCTTCCTTGATTCTAAGAACGTCAAAGAGGTTACGCTTCTAGGTCAGAATGTAAACTCATATAAAGCTGAATATGATGGCAAGGCTGTAGACTTTCCGACGCTATTAGAGATTATTACTCCATATATGCACTCTATAGAGTTTGTAAAATTCGAGTCACCTCATCCAAAGGATTTCTCTGATCATCTTATAGAGGTTATAAGGGACAATGATAAGGTTGCAAAGCACATACATCTTCCAATGCAGGCAGGATCTTCAAGAATACTCTCTCTTATGAATAGACACACAACACGAGAGAAGTTCATAGAGCTAGTTGAGAAGATGAAGAGGGAAATTCCAGATCTTACTCTTTCTACAGATGTAATGACAGGATTTCCGACAGAAACAGAAGAGGAATATGAAGAGACACTATCTATGATGGAAATCATGGGATGTACAGAGGCCTTTATGTACTACTTCAATCCAAGAGAGGGAACACGTGCTGCGGCTATGGATGGTCAGATAGAGGAGAGCGTGAAGATAAAGCGCTTAGAGAGGCTTATCGATGAGCAGATCAAAAGACAGAAAAGAATAAAGGAAGCTATGCTGCCGCTCTTTTCTAAGGTCCTTGTTACTGGAATATCCCGTGATGATAAGAATAGATATCTAGGACGTGATTCTCATAATAACTATTTCAGCATTGAGTCAGATAAGCCCTTGAAGGAAGGATATATGGTATCTGTCAAGGCTGAAGAATTATCTGGAAATACATTCAGGGGTAGAGTAGTTGAGCAGGTTTGAAGAGTTCATAGCTTTATATGAGGCTTCTAAAAGAATAGCAGTATTGAGCGGCGCTGGAATTTCAACACTATCTGGTATTCCTGATTTCAGATCATCTGATGGCTTATATTCCAAGAGGTTTGGGCATATGAGAGTTGAGGAGCTTTTAGATATATCCTTCTTTTCTGCACATCCAGAGGAGTTTTATAGCTGGGCGCGTGATGTCTTTTACAACTTAGACGATAAGGAGCCTAATATCGTGCATAGAGTACTTGCAAGATTAGAGGCTATTGGTAGACTAAGTGAGGGAATATTCACTCAGAACATAGATTCATTGCATCAAAGAGCAGGCTCTAAGAAGGTGTATGAGCTTCATGGAACCTTGAGAAGGGGCTATTGCATGAGATGCAATTCCTACTATGACTATAATGAGATAGCATCAATGGTTAGCGCTGATATGGTTCCTGTTTGCAGGGAATGCGGAGGAGTTATCAAGCCAGATATCGTATTCTATGGCGAGAATCTCGATATGAGCATTTTAAAACGTGCTGAGATATCTCTCTCAAAGGCAGATTTACTGTTGGTTTTGGGATCTTCATTAGTTGTGAACCCAGCAGCATCACTTCCTATGATTACCTATCAAAATGGAGGAAAGATAGTTCTTGTTAATAGAGATAGCACCTATCTAGATTCTAAGGCTTTGAGGTTTGATGATCTTGAAAGCTTCTTCAATGAGTTTAATGAGTATTTAAATAAGTAGACAAAATGCTTATTTTGTGTATGAAAACGAACAAAATGTATTGATTTAAACTGCTGTTTTCATTATATTTCATATAAAAACACGGGGGTGTTTTGGTTTCGACTGGCTCTGCTATGCCGTAGACTGCGAACCAAGAGCTGACTTGTAAAACCGGCAAAACCAATTAAATGCAAAGAAAGAAGACGACGAGTTCGTATCTGACGATGTATATGCTCTTGCTGCGTAAGCAGTGATTGCTGGGTAAAGCTTCATTAAGTTCCTGATGGACTTTATCCTTGCTTTAGGGAACTTGCTTTAAATAGAGTGTCGATATTTAAAGGACTTTAGACAATGCTATATAGTTACGCTAGTCTCATTGCCTCGCTATATAAAAGATCAGAATTGAGACTATGTTCGTAGACGTTTATGGGTAGATTGTTAGGACGGGAGTTCGAGTCTCCCCACCTCCATGACAGGGGATATTGATGAGCGTTAAACAGGATGTACGTATTCTAAAGACTAAGGAAAGACTCAGAAATGCGCTCTTGTCACTTTTGAAGGATAAGCCTTTGGATGAGATCACTATCTCTGAAATATGCTCTAAGGCTGCTGTAAACAGAAATACCTTCTATTCGCACTATGAAAGCGTTAAGGATCTTCAAAGCGAGATAGAAGGCATGTTCATGGAAACTCTTGTATCGAAGATTGAGGTTAGCTCAGATACCATTGAAAGCGTTTCAGCTATCATGAAGAAGATTCTTGATGTAGTTATTGAGAATAAGGATATGTGTGCTCTCTTCTTTACAGATACAGGCGATAAGAACTTCCTTAAATCTGTATTGCTCTATGCTCTTCCATCTGCTGTCCAGAATTGGTCTGAGCAGCTTAAGATAGATGAGAAAACCGCAACCTTTCTCTATTATTATATAATAGGTGGTGCAATCAACGTTATTGAGATCTGGATCAAGAATGGCTTTAAAGAGAGCACAGAAGAGATGAGCATGCTCTTAAACGGGCTCATTCTCAATGGTCAGAATACCTTCAGCAATTAAGCTCTCTAAGCGTCCTACGTGCATCGCGCTGCATGTCCTTCTCTTTTATCGCTTCTTTCTTATCGTGAACGTTCTTGCCTCTTGCTAGCGCTATCTTCATTTTAACAAGATTGCCCTTTATATAGATTTCGAGTGGCACTAAGGTAAAGCCTTTCTCATTTACCTTTCTCTGGAATTTCTTTATCTCCTGCTTATGTGCAAGAAGGATTCTTTTTCTATCTGTCTTATGGTTGAATATATTTCCATGAGTATAGGGCTGGATTAGAAAGCCTATCAAAACAAGC
The DNA here is from genome assembly GCA_963638635.1 of Flexilinea sp. Taxonomy (GTDB): domain Bacteria; phylum Spirochaetota; class Spirochaetia; order Sphaerochaetales; family Sphaerochaetaceae; genus Ornithospirochaeta. Next base: position 13,106 of record CAVHSB010000003.1, on the reverse strand, counting down.
TCATTATCCTTTACTATTACATAGCTATCTGAGAAGGAGCATTTGCCCTCTCTGACAGACTTTACCTCCGTTCCATAAAGTGCAATGCCGCACTCAAGCTCTTCTATGATTTCATAATTGAAGTATGCTTTCTTATTCTTCTGTATTAGCTTGAAGCTATCACTCATATAATGCCACCCTGATTCCTACATATTCGCTTGTCTTATTTCTAGCGATGACGCCGACGCTCTCTCTTGTGATATTCTCATCGATATAGCTTCCGCCCTTTATGATGATATCATCAGAGGAATATGGAGAAGTGTAATCTGTATTCAAGACCCTCTGAAGAGGAAGATATTCATCTCTTGTGAATTCCCAAAGCCCTCCGAGCATGGAAGTGAGAGTCTTGCTGTTGCTATCTAAAGATATTATAGATCTTGAATAGCCCTCACTGGCAGTCCTTGAGGCTACATACCACTCTGCCTCACTTGGAAGAGAGTAGTGCATGCCGCTCTTTTCACTCAGCCACTCTGTATACGCAAGTGCTGCATAATAGCTAATATTTCTTATTGGCTTTAAAGAAGCAATAGCTGTTGAAAGCGTTATGCCATTAAGATAATTGGAATCAGCTAAGCCTTCAGCTATTAGCTCATCTTTATTGCTTTTTCCCCACTTTGGAACAGCTTCTACGAATCTTGCATAGTCATATTCTGTTACAGTCCTCAATGAGAGTGCAAAGGCAGATGTATTCTTTACAACAGGATAGGTATTGGTCTCAGGATATGTTCCATTTTTGATGGAGATGCCCATATCAACATTGCTATAGGCGCTGAAATAGGCATAGTCGCCATTTATGATATTGAAGTATTTGTTGCTATCATCAGATCTTAGCTTTGTTACGCCATTACCCTCATATAATTCATGAAGAGCCTCGTCATAGATTGTGCTTACTTCTATATCATTGGCTTTAAGATATGCTTCAGCGTTTTTATAGTCATCATAGAGCTCTTTTGAGCTTATATGCATGATGCCATACTCAAGCTCCTTTGAAATGTCATCAATAGAGAATTCAACAGCGTTAACAGCAAAATCTGAGAACAAATGAGGAATATGATAGGACTCATCGTGAGTATATATCTTGCTCCAGCTTTCTATATTCTTCACGAATTCATTTTTTATCGCAGCCTTTGCTGTCTTATCTGCATCAAGCTTTGGTGTGATTGTTTCAACGTGACGGTAGAATAGGGTAAAGAATATGTTTCTTGGATTCTTTATATGCTCTTCTCCGACCTTTGAGCCGGATGCATAGAATTCATAGTTATGCCAGCCATATGTAGATCTGTAAACAGCACCCTCGGAAGAGCCTAGATAAGTTCCATCCTCATATATTGCGATATTCTTTGCTTTGATATCAAAGGAGATGAAGGAGCTCTTGGAAATAAGCCCAGGAAGAGCAAAAAGTGCAAATAGCGCTAGCAGCAATACAATGATGGATAATAATGATATATATACACCTGGTCTCATTCCGAAAATATGCGGAAGCTTTACTTCTTCTACTTCCGGAAGTTCAATCTTTTTTCTCATATGATAAAGGTAAAAGCTTAGTTATCTCTTGTCAACAAACGCTGGATAATGTACTTTGGCTATATGGACTCTTTTTTCACAAGATTAGAGAATTACGCAAATAGAAAGCTTACGCTCAGAAAAGCTCAGAAGGAATATATAAGGAATAAGAAAAGGACAGTTCTAGGAGAGGTCTGGAGCTGGATTGATGCTCTTATATTCGCTATTTTCTGGGTTATAATAATAAATCAATATCTTTTTCAGCTTTTTGTAATCCCATCACCATCTATGGTTTCCACACTCCTCGTCGGAGATAGAGTAATAGTAAATAAGGATGCATATGGCATTGAGCTGTACCCTGCAGGTAAGAAGGCTGCAACAGCAAAGAGATGTGTTGAGAGAGATAATATAATAACCTTCTATAATCCTGAGTATGAATCAAAAGGCCCTCTGTTTGATGTGCTCTCCCAGGTTGTATATATGGGAACTCTTTCACTTGTCAATATTGATAAGGACGAGGATGGAAATCCAAGAGAAAGACTCTATGTAAAGCGTGCTGTTGGCATGGGCGGCGATGTTGTAAGGTTCAGAAACGGCAACGTCGAAATAAAGCCAAGTGGCACTGCAGGCTTCATAGCAGAGAGTGAATTCAGAAAAGACAATGCTCTTTCCCTAGGTCCAAATAGATCGATATCCCAGGACTACTATCCGGGGCTTATAGCAGCTGCAAAGCTTACTGCCTACCAGGATAAGGGGCTTATGAGCTATGCGCCAGATAGCGTTAAGAATGACTATAAGACTATAGCAGGAACAGACTATGACTATAAATTCGACTTCTATCAATTTGAGAACGCAAGGCTTCATATGGCATCTGAGCTCGATTTCTCAGACATGGAGCTAAGAAG
>CAVHSB010000003.1:0-10649 GCA_963638635.1 Flexilinea sp. | reverse complement strand
TATATGTCCCATCTGACTATGTACTGCCTCTTGGAGACAACAGAGATAACTCAAATGACGGAAGATATTTCGGTCCAGTAAAGGAGAGCAGAATCAATGGCAGAGTAGTAGGTAGATTCTGGCCTCTTAATAGAATAGGCTCTCTCTTTGATAAATGATTCCAGCATTAGATTACTCTAGACCACTATCGTTATATATCCACATACCCTTCTGCTATAAGAAGTGTGACTATTGCGCCTTTTACTCTATAGAGGATAGAAAGGATCTCGACTCTTATTTCAATCTTCTTTTAAGAGAGGTCAAGGAGGTCGCAGGAGAGTGGAATAAGCCATTCTATTCAATATATATAGGTGGCGGAAATCCTGGGCTTCTTGGCTATGATAGGCTGTCTCAGCTTTTGGATTCAGCTATGGAATATGGCAAGGCTGGGGAAGTCACAGTAGAGCTGAATCCAGAGAATGTAAATGATGAAATATATAAATTAGAGGGAAGGGCTACAAGGATCTCTCTTGGAATACAGTCTCTTAACGAGAAAACTCTTAAGACACTAGGTCGCAACGCATCGCTTAAGGCCTCTCTTAATGCTTTAGAGCTATTATCTAAATCACCATTTGACTTTAATGCAGACATTATCACAGCAGTTCCTGGAGAGTGTGTTGAGGATACCTTAGAGGATATTAAGAAGGTAGCAGCCTATAATCCAGCTCATATCTCTTTTTATTGTCTGACCTTTGAGGAGGATACTCCATTGCTTAAGCGCCTTCATCCAATAGCTGAAGATGAAGAAGTAACCTTTTTAAAGGAAGGTTGGAGGCTTCTTAAGGAGCTTGGGTATGAGCACTATGAGATAAGTGCATTTGCAAGGAAGGGAAAGAGAAGCATCCATAATGAGCTGTATTGGAATCTAGGGCAATATATTGGGCTTGGAGCTACAGCAGAAAGCAGCCTTGGCTATAAGAATGTAGTTAGCGCAAGAGCCGCTGAAGATGTTTTAGGCTTTCTTAAATCATATGAGCTTTATTGTACACCTTTAAAAAAAGAAGAGGCTGAAGAAGAGTATCTGATGCTGAAGCTTAGAGTAAAGTCAGGAATAGATAAAAAGGAGTACTTAAATAGATTCGGCCATGGCTTTGATGAGCTTTATGAGGCCAATATAGCAACTCTCAATAACGCTTGGTATATAAATGATAATGAGCATTTTGCACTTACGGAAGATGGAATGCTTGTTTTGGATCATATAATCCTTACTTTAGCGCTTGCTATTTAAGAAATTATTTTTTTACACTCATATTTGCATGTTATTGCAATATGATTGGGTTTGTGATATTTTTTTTGAGATATTATTTTAATCAAGAGGTTTTATTATGTCTGGCCACTCCAAATGGGCAACAATTAAACATGCAAAAGGCATCGCAGATGCAAAGCGCGGACAGAAGTTCACAAAGCTTATAAAGGAAATCACAGTAGCTGCTAAGCAGGGTGGTACTGATCCAAACTCAAATGCAGCATTAAGAACAGCTATTCTCAAAGCTAAGGCTGAGAATATGCCTAAAGACAACATTGAAAGAGCTATTAAGAAAGCAAGCGGTGAGGGTGCATCAAGCACATACTTCGAGCTTACATATGAAGGATATGCTCCAGGCGGAGTTGCTATCATCGTTGATACACTTACAGATAACAAAAACAGAACTGCTGCTGATGTAAGATCTACTCTTACAAAGCTAGGTGGCTCTCTTGGTGCAACAGGCTGTGTAAGCTACATGTTCCAGACTAAGGGTGTAATCACATATGATGCAGAGAAGTACAGTGAAGAGCAGATTTTCGAAGCTGCACTTGAAAATGGAGCAGAGGATGTAACAACATCTGATGGTGTTATCGAGGTAACAACCTCTCCTGCAGATTTTGCTACAGTACTTGAAGCTATGCAGGCTGCAGGCTTTGAGCAGGATAGCGCTGATGTACAGAAGATTGCAGATCAGACAGTAACTCTGGACAGTGAGAAGGCTAACAAGGTACTTCGCATTGTTGAAAAGCTTGAAGATCTAGAAGACGTTCAGCAGGTTTCTACTAACCTCGAGCTTCCAGATGACTTCGAAGCTGAGGAGTAATAGTTGATTATCCTTGGAGTTGATCCGGGACTACAGAATACAGGCTGGGGCGTCGTCTCTTACGAGAAGGGCAAATTCCAGCCTGTTTCTTATGGAATCATAAAAACAACTAATGAGGATGACATCCAGAAGAGAATCTACACAATAGCAGAGGATCTTGCATCTCTTGCGGTAAGGTTCAAGGTTGATGTCGTTTCGATGGAAGACATATTCTTTCTTAAGAATATATCATCAGCAATACCCGTTGCTAAAGTAATTGGCGCAGCGCTATATAAGTTCGCATCCATAGGCATTAAGACCTATCTATACTCTCCAAAGGAGATAAAGCTTGGAGTAGTAGGTGTTGGCAATGCAGAGAAAGAACAGGTCCAGGATATGGTAAAGAGGATACTGCATCTCAAAGAGATTCCAAGGCCAGATCATGCTGCAGATGCTCTAGCAGATTGCATATGCCATGTGACTCACTCTGGAAATATAAAAGAGTAGTGAATTTTTTTTCTTTTTTATCTATCCTAAAGCTATGATCAATGCAATTACAGGAAAGCTTGTTGAAATAAATGCCAATTCTCTTTGTGTCCTCACTCCCGGTGGTGTTGAGTACTTCATTGAAGTATCTTCAAATAGCGCATCAAGGTTCTCTGAGCTCTCATCAGAGAAGAAGAGCAATGTCAGGGTGCTTACGGTTCTTCAGCACAGAGAAGATGCGATGACTCTGTTTGGCTTTTTTGACGATAAGGAGCGATTTTGCTTCAATCAGCTTCAGACAGTACCTGGAATAGGTGCAAAGGGAGCGCTTAAGATACTTTCTGGCGTTACAGTCGATAAGCTTGTCTCATACCTTGATGCAAGTGATGTAAAAGCACTATCTAAGGTTCCTGGGCTTGGGGCTAAAACTGCCCAGAAGCTTATATTGCAGCTGAGAAATGTTCTAGTCCTTGAAGAGAGAGAGGAGGAGAAGATCCCGGAAAAGAAGGAAAGCTTTTCAGATATGGTTAGTTCTTTCGTGGAAATGGGCTATGATAGAAAGCAGGTAAGACGTGTAATTGATGCTGTATTGAGTGAGAATGCTCTGCTCTTCTCAGGTCTTGATGACAGAAAGATAGAAGAGAAGCTTCTTCCTCTTGTTCTTAGGAGACTTGGATGATTGAAGAGAACATTGCAATTGAATTAGAGGATAGACCAGTAGAGCCAGAGTACCAGAGCTCTGATGAGGTACAGGAGAATGTTCTCAGACCTCAATATCTATCAGATTTTCAGGGACAGGAAGAGCTTAAAGCAAATTTGAAGATATATATCGATGCTGCAAAAAAGCGTGGCGAAGCACTGGATCATATATTTCTGCAGGGACCTCCAGGCCTGGGAAAGACTACTCTTGCATCTATTATTGCAAATGAGATGGGCACTGAGATAAAGCTTACAAGCGCACCAGCACTTGAAAAGCCTAAGGATCTTGTTGGAATACTTACAAATCTATCAAAAAACTCAATACTATTCATAGATGAGATACATGGACTTAAGAAGAATATGGAGGATCTTCTATATATAGCTATGGAAGACTTCAAGATAGATTGGGTAATAGGACAGGGACCATCTGCAAGAACTATGAGAATAGAGCTTGAGCCCTTTACTTTGATCGGAGCGACTACTAAGGCAGGCGCTGTGTCAAAGCCTCTTGAGAATAGATTCGGTATCCCTATAAAGATCAATCTATATCCACCAGAGGAGCTAGCAAAGATCATTACAAGATCTGCACGTATTCTAGAGACTAAGATCACAGATGATGCTGTTATGAAGATAGCTAAATGTGCAAGAGGAACGCCTAGAATAGCAAATAGAATTCTGAGAAGAGTAAGAGATATTGCGACAATAGTAGGGGATGGAATAATAACTACTGAGATGGCAGATATAGGGCTTGAGAAGCTTGGAATAGATTCCTGTGGTCTAGATAAGACCGATAGGGATATTCTTAAGACTATCATAAATGTATATGATGGTGGTCCTGTAGGGCTTGAAGCATTAGCTGCATCAATCAATGATGCTGCAGAATCTATTGAGGTATATTATGAGCCTTATCTTATGAGACAAGGCTATTTGAAGAGAACAAGCAGAGGACGCTGCGTTACGAATAAGGCCTATGAACTATTAGGCATAAAGGACAAGACAATTGCTGACCAAGGACTTTTATTTTGATCTTCCAGATGAGCTTATAGCACAGGAGCCATCAGAGAGAAGAGGCGAAGATAGATTATTGGTATTGGATAGGAATACAGGTGCATATGAGGATTCTATGGTCAAGGATCTTCCTTCCTATCTTGATGATAATATAATAATGGTAGTCAATAACTCCAAGGTAAGAAAGGCCAGAACCTATGGTGTATCTGAAACAGGGGGAACAGTAGAGTTTCTCTTTCTAGGAAAGAACAAGGACAATAGCTGGAAGGCCATGGTAACAAAGGCCAAGAAGCAAAGAGCTGGTAAGAGATACTCCTTCTCTGATCTTGATGGCAACCACTATATTAATGCAGAGATTGTTAGAGAGAATGATGACAATACAAGAGATGTAGTCTTTGAGAGAGCTATCGATGAGGATTTCTTCTTGAAGTGTGGTCATGTACCGCTTCCTCCATATATAAAAAGAGATGATAACTTCAAGGATGAATCAAGATACCAGACAGTATATGCAAAGAAGGAGGGCTCTGTAGCTGCTCCTACTGCAGGACTGCATTTCACTCCAGAGCTTCTTGATAGAGTTAAGGCTATGGGTATTGATGTAGTTGAGGTTACGCTTCATGTTGGTGCCGGCACCTTTCTTCCTGTGAGGACTGAAAATCTTGAAGACCACCATATGCATACTGAAAGCTATGAGATAAGCGAGGATGTTGCAGATAAGCTCAATAAAGCTAAGAAAGAAGGTAAGAAGATAATGGCTGTAGGCACTACAAGCATCAGGACACTTGAAAGTGCCGCGAATGATGATGGAGAGCTTGTTGATCTCAAGGGCGATACCTCAATATTCATTCATCCAGGCTATCGCTTCAAATTCGTAGATAAGCTTCTGACTAACTTCCATACGCCAGAATCAACGCTTTTAATGCTTGTTTCAGCTATGGCAGGAAAAGAGAATATAATGAGAGCTTATAGCCATGCCGTTGAAGAGAGATACCACTTCTTCAGCTATGGCGATGCAATGTTTATAAAGTAGAAAGATTAGATTTGATGAATGCAAGCTCTTTCTGCTTTATCTCATCTATTGTAAGAGAGCCTTCCACTTTGAGGTATTTTACTTCCTTTGGAAGGTCCTCGAATACCTCTAGATAATTAGCTCTTACCTTTGTAAGGAAATCTGCCTTATCAAAGAGCTCCTTCTCTTCACCTCTCTTCTCAATCCTCTCAAGGCAAGCTGAAACTGGTGTATCTAGAAAGATTACAAGCTCTGGATATGGAAAGGGTGAGTTGATCATATTCACAAACTCATAGTCACACTCAACAGCCTGATAGGCAATGGATGAGAAGAAGTATCTATCTGCTATGATGATCTTTCCTTGCTCTAGCTCCTTCATAAGCCCATACTCTTTGTTATATAGATGGTCATGTCTATCTGAAGTATAGAGATAAGCAAGTGCCTCTGGAGTTGTCTTGATCTTTCCCTGAAGGACATCTCTTACAACTCTTCCAATTGGGTTATCTGTTGGCTCATGCGTTGAATAGGTCTTATAGCCAGCTTTAGCTAGCTCATCCTCAATAGCCTTCTTCTGTGTAGTGGTTCCAGCTCCATCTAAGCCCTCGATAACGATGAAATTCTTAAGAATATTGCTCATTTATATACCTCGGGGCTAAGAGTAGCATAATAACTATTATCATGAAAGAAGAGAGAGCACGGTTTATCATTTTTTTATTATTGTGATAATCTAAGCTATATGAAGTTCCACTCGACAATATCTACTATTGTTATATCAATATCTGTAGCGCTCATGTTTGCGCTTGTGGGCTTCTTCATCATCACCAATCTCAATATGACAAGCCCAACGCTTATTGCAGCAAATGAGCTATTGAGCATGGTTGAGAATATGGATAGCGATGTTGAGATTTCCTTCTCCTCAATGGATAGAAACTTCCGAGAAGGTGTATTCATAAACGAGCTTGAAATAAAGTATAAGAACAATGAGCTATTCAAGGCTGATAAGGTAACTGTTAAAAAGAGCTTATTCGCACTTATAAAGTATCTTGTAAAAAGGGGAGATATGCTCTCAATCTCAATAGATAGGGCAGATCTATATATACCTCACGCTGAAGGTTCATCTGCATCTTCATCAGCTTCCTTTGATATCGATAAGGCACTGGATATAAGGCTTCCTGATGCTTTAGCAGCCTGGGGGCTGGAGCTTGATATCTTCTCATTGAATGTTGAATATGAAAACGAAAGAGCTCAGGATGTCAGGCTTAGCCTGGATTGGAGCTATGGCATAGAGGGCTCTAAGGTCTCTCTGAATATACCAAGCTTCAGCTATCAGAATGGGAATATAAAAGCAGCAATGTCTGATATTGCGTTTAGCTTATCATATGATGATAGCCTAGCACTCAATGCTTCATTTGATGCTATCAGTGGAAGCTATAGCGGCTATAGCGCTGAAGCACAAGGCTTATTTATTAAAGCTTCTGCAGAAGACATTCATAGTATTAAGCTCAGGGATATTCCATTCTCTATATCCTTAAAGCACATAAGTGCGGAAGGCAATGATATCAGATTAATGAATGATGGGATCATATTCTCATTCAATGATGGCATTTATACATTAAGAAGCAATGCGATAAAGGCAGATTATTCTGATTACTCTCTCTATGTTGAAGGCCTTAATGCTGCAACAGAGGACTTCAATGAGATATCTTCCTTTGTGAAGAATATCAAGGCTGAAGAGAATGCTAGGATGCTTATTGAGTCCGATGGCATAAATCTAAGTGGCAATATAAAGGAAAAGAGCGGAAGAGTCGTAAGTGAAAGAATGACAATAGGAGCTCTATCAGATTATTCTTCGCTATTTAAGGAAAGCTATTTAGATGATCTTTCTATAGCTCTCTCATATAGCGATAGCTTTGACATAGCTATAAGCTCTAAGGCTACTATAGCTCTCTCTGATGAGCATTTAGATAATGTATCCTTTGGTATTGAGCTAGGTTCAGCATTGAATGATGAGTTCTCCTTAAAGTCTTTTGATGTAGCAATCAATGATATTAGCTCTCCATTCTTCAATGGCACTGGAGCAATTAAAGCGAAGGGCAGCTTAGACTCCTTTTCAATAGATATGAAGCTTGGAGAGAGTGTCATATCCTCCATTACGCTAAATGATGCACTCCTGGGGACAATCTCTATAAAGGATTTCAATTTAGGATCCCTTTCTCCTCTTATTAAAGACTATGCAAAGGCCTTTGCAGGGTATATCGGGGATGAGACAGTACTAAATGGAAACATAGGCTTCAGACTTGATAAAGATAAGAGCGCTAAGCTAGGGCTATCTGGACCTGTGTCATTCAACTTTGCACTCAATAGCATTGCCTTCAATGAGTATTCCTTCAATCTGGGCTCTTCTCTTAATGGCTATTTGAAGGACGATAAGCTTGAGGTAGAGGAGGGAGCTATAACCTCAGACTTTGTAAGGGCATACTTTGATGGCGGCATAGATTTTACCAATATGCTGCCATATGGAAGCTTTGTGCTATCAAATACCAAAAATGGTTCTCATTATATTGATCTCAAGCTTAATATAACCGGTGAGAGAATATATTCCTTTGATCTATCTAGTCCATATCTAGAGAAGAGCAATATGTCTGGCTCATTGAATCTATCTGTAAGAAACCAGATCAAGAGCTTTGCCGATCTTAAGGTTGGTAATGCATCCTATCCATTTGATATTGATGTCAATCTAGAAGAGAAGAGAGTAGATCTTGATAATCCTGAGATGAAGCTATTCATATCTTGGATGGATAGTCTGGGAATACAGGTTGAGCTTGATGATCTGCCTATATTCCCATCTGCATTAGCCTCTGCACCCTCATCTATAAATGGCGATGTGAGGTTTGGCTTTGACTTTGTTAACCAGCAATTTGAGCTAGATAGCCCAATGCTTGAGATACATAATCTAGCATTCTTCAATGGAAATCCAGATATCTCATTTAAAATCAAGGGAGATAACTCCAAAGTAGCGATTGATGATATAAGGATAAATGCTGCAGAGTTCTCACCTCTATCTGGTTCCTTCCTTCTCGATATGAAGGATTTCGCTATTTTATTTTCGCTAAGCGACGGCAGAGCTGATGGAGAGAAGCTTCTATTATCTATAATAAATGAGAGCGATGAATACACAGGAGTTCTTTCAGGCAATAAGCTCAATCTTGGAAGATATGGTCAGAATGGACTTATTGGAGATCTGAATCTTACAGGAGAGGGCAAGAGCATTGATGAGTTTGTATTCACAGGAACATTCTCTGGAACTAGTTCAGATGAGATAAACAGCCCTAAGAACTTCAATAGCTCAATCATAGTAAACTCCTCATCTATCCATATTACGGATATAAGCTTCTCAGGTGATAATGTAAAAGCAGGTATAGAGAATATTTATTTGGATTCTAAAGAGGGAAGGCTCTCAATCGATAACATCAATAGCGCATTTTCAATGGAGCATACAGATAGGACTTATAGTGTCTCCGCTTCTATCTCTATTGCATCTGAATTCACACCTCAGAATACTCTATATGAGGCAATCAAGAACCTTATAAAGACTCAGGGCGAGGGTGTTAGGATCAGTGGAGCTATAAATAGCCTTAACTATGATGATGCTTTAGTATCTCCAAAGAGAGCCTTTGAGGGTGTTTACAGCAATAAGGTATTGTCGATAAATGGCGATGCTCTTTCAGGTAGACTCGATTTTTCCTCTGGCCTCTATGAGCTCAATATTAACGCAATGCCTGTCTTTGATATAAACGTCAAAGCAGATAGAAATGGAGAATATGGAACAGATTACTATATATCAATCAATGATTTAGCGGTATCTATAGCGAATATATCGTTCCCAAGTCCTATTCTAGTATTCTACAATCCTTCTTATCTAAGAGGCGAGCTTGATATCATTAGAAAGAAGGATGGCTATAAGCTATATGGAAATCTAGATGGAGATGAGGCACAATTTGATTTGTTCTGGCTTCCAGGTGAGCGCATAATACTCCATAATCCTAACTTCATGATCTGGGATAATGTCATTTCATCGAATCTTGTTAATTTCTCTGCTATGGATACAAGCACAAATGAAAGAGTTCCAGGACTTGTAAAGCTTGAGATAAACCTAGGCTCTTCACTTGCCTTTGAATACTTTGAGGTTGATGTCTATCTAGATGAAGGTGACTATGTTAACTTCCGTCTTCCAATGACTGAATCGAATATGGATCTCATTGGCATGGTATCAGGACACTATCATGTTGATAATATTACTGGCGTATATGCATCAAGCGGCTCTCTCAGAGTCAAGGATACAGTTCTCTCTATAGGTGTGCGTGAGCTTCCTTCGTGGTTTGCTCCTCTTGATGCAGAGCTTTCAAATGATTTTGATCTGGAGCTTGTATCGAATAATGAGATAATGGTTCCTCTTTCTCAGCAGCCTATACTTACTGCATTTGCGTCAAATAATACAAGGCTCAAATTCCATAAGGACAGGAACGGAATGACGCTTGGTGGCGACCTTAATATAAGAAGCGGAGAGCTTTATTACATCCAGAAATACTTCTATATAACAGGAGGAAACATCCACTTTGAAGAGAATTCCAAGAGCCTCGATCCTGTTGTTGATTTGACTGCGCGACTGAGAGACTTTGATAGCGATGGTAAGCAGGTAGATATCTATCTTACTTTAAATGATGCTAAGCTTGATAATATCAATCCATCCTTCTCTTCATCTCCCGCTAAGCCACTTAATGAGATAATGCAAATACTTGGCCAGGCTATACTCCCAACAGCCTCCTACAATAGCCAAAGCTCTCTGACAAGAGTAGCTTCTCTTGTTACTGCATCCTTTGATGTGCTCTCAAGAATAGGACTTATAAAGAGCAATGGCACAGGTCTTGATATGACTATAAAGGAGTCATTGGGACTCGATGTTTTCTCTCTTCACTCGAATATCGTGAGCAACATAATCACAGACACTATTGTGCTCTCGGGACTATCTAGTGCAAGCAATGATCTATCTCCAATGGCTAGATATATGGATGGCACAAGCATATATATTGGAAAGTACATACGACCTGATATATATATGCAGGCTCTATTGCATCTATCTGCAGAGCACAATAAGAATGAGTCAAAGCATACATTCCTATCTGAGGATTTAGTGCTTGATAGCGAATTCTCTGTTGAATGGAATAATCCTCTATGCGTATTTACATTCTTCACAAAGCCTGTAAACCTGACATTCTATTCAATTTTTGAAGGTTTTGGATTTACTGTAAGCAAGAGACTACAATTCTGATTTTTAATCTCTTCACAAGAATTACATATTC
>CAVHSB010000002.1:9332-33152 GCA_963638635.1 Flexilinea sp. | reverse complement strand
AAATCCCTACTCGTACGCCAATGCCTCTATTGGATCTAGCTTAGCTGCCTTACGTGCTGGATACCAGCCAAAGAATATACCAACAAAGGCAGAGAAGCCTATAGATACTCCTATAGCAGTCCACGAGTAGTGCATTGTCCATCCTGCAGCAGATACTACAGCATATGAGAGCACAGAGCCGAATGCGAGGCCTAGAAAGCCTCCTGCGAGAGTAAGCGTTATAGACTCAACCAGGAATTGGCCTTGGATTGTCTTAGGTGTTGCACCTAGTGCCTTTCTAACACCAATCTCTCTTGTTCTCTCAACTACAGATACAAGCATTATGTTCATTATTCCAATGCCGCCTACTATCAAGGATATAGCAGCAATAGCGGCAAGGAAGATTGAGAAGGTCTTTGTTATCTCATTGGTCATCTCAACAATCTGGGCAGGTGAATATACCATATAGTAGTCATCATCTCCCAATAGCTTATATAGGTAGTCCTTGACATTATCTGCAACGACTGTAGCATCATAGCCCTGTCGTACCTTGAGAGTATACGCACTTACCTGGCTTACGCGTCTGAATCTCTGATCATATGTATTATATGGAATATATGCACCATCATTATAAGAGGCACCGAGTGTTGAATCCTTTTCATCAAGCACACCTACAACCTGGTATTTCTTAGCCTGGTTTCTGAATATTGAGACATAGGAGCCAAGTGCATCACCTGCTGGAAACAGATCCTCAGCAAGGTCATAGCCAAGCACGACAACCTGCTTTCTATTTATGTTATCCATAGCAGAAAATGCATCGCCAGATAAGAATGTAAGCATATTAGCGCTGAAGAAATCAGAGGTAACACCAGTTACAGTGACGCTTTGGGTTTCCTGGCTATAGCGTATATAGGCATTTGAGGAGACAGATACTATAACCTTCTCAATGCCCTCGACATTGCGTCTGAAGTTATCTGCGAACTCTTCATCGAATTGCTCAGTCTCCCTGCTTCTTCCCATCGGCATTACATTGACCATATCAAGGCCACCTATTTCCATGGAGGACAATATGGACTCATTTGCAGACTGACCTAGATTGAGTATTGCAACAACGCTGCCAACACCAATTACTATTCCAAGAAGAGATAGGAAGGTTCTCATCTTGTTGGTCCTCATTGAGAATAATGCAAGCTTAAGATTCTCGAAAAACATCGTGATCTGCTATCCTCCCATCTCTTATGTATATCTGGCGTCTGCAGCGCATTCCAAGTCCTCTGTCATGCGTAACGAAAACTATGGTTCTACCCTCCTCGTTCAAATCCGTGAAGAGTCCCATAATCTGATCGCCTGTCTTTGTATCCAAAGCACCTGTTGGCTCATCTGCTAAAAGTATTGCAGGGTTATTGGCTAGAGCTCTTGCAATAGCTACTCTCTGCTTCTGGCCACCAGATAGCTCATTTGGAAGATGCTTCATCCTATCCTTAAGTCCAACCTTCTCAAGAAGAAAGGCTGCTCTTTCCTTTCTTTCCTTTGCAGGATAGTTAGCATAGACCATAGGGGTCATTACATTCTCAAGAGCATTGAGCTTTCCAAGCAAATTGAATTGCTGGAAAATGAAGCCTATCTTCTGGTTTCTTATGAATGCAAGCTCTGCCTCATCTAGGCTATTGGTATATTCACTATCTATCCTTATAAGACCAGAGGATGGAGTATCTAGACATCCAATTAGGTTCATTATAGTGGATTTGCCAGATCCAGATGGTCCCATTATAGCAGCGAAATCGCCCTTTTCTATCTCTAGCGTTACACCATCTAAGGCCTTGACTATGAAGTCTCCAACAAGGTAATAACGCCTAACATCTTTAAGCTCTATGACATTATAGGACATCATTATCTCCTTGGAGGCTGTCCACCACCCATCATATTCATGAAATTACCAGAGCCTAAGGATTGCTTATAGGTAATGACCTCATCCTTAGCTAGGCCTGAGAGCACCTGGCAATAGCCCTCTCCTAGATACTTAACCTTGACCTCTCTCTTCTCTATAGTGCCATTATCCTTCTTTACATCAACCGTAGTAAGGCCACCACGAGCTGTAGATACAGCAGCAGATGGGATAAGGAGCACGCTCACATCTCCATCAACCTTTATAGTACCTTCAAAGGTGAAACCTGGGATAAGTGCATCTGGTGGGTTCTCAATAGTAAGCTCTACATCCACAACGCCTATTCCCTGAGTTGTATAACGACCAATCATCGGTATTGATGATACAGTTGCCTCTATCTCTACACCAGGAAGGGAATCAAAGGTAAGCATAGCCTTCTGACCTATCTTCACATATTGCATATCTATCTCATCTATCTCTACGCTTGCCTTCAGCTTTGATCTGTCAATGATAGTCAAAACAGAGGAGCCAGCTTCAAAGTAGTCATTGACAACTACATCAACAGCTGCAACAACACCATCAAAGTTAGCATAGATATTCGTGTAATCAAGCTCATTCTCAGCATTCTTCTCTTTGAGCTTCAGAAGCTCCAATTGCTTTAGAGAGCCATTGATTTCAGCCTGGTGGATATCATTTCGGATTGACTCAAGATTCAATAGCTGGCTTGTGTTATCTATTGAGGCAAGAAGCTGCCCTTCTTTGACCTTATCGCCCTCCTCGACATAAACACCAGTAACAGCACCAGTAGATCTGAACTTAGCCTTAAGCGTATCATAAGCCTCAACGTAGCCAGATAGATCTATAGTTTGAGTATATACATTCTCCTCAACCTTGATATCGACATCTGTAGTTTGATTCATCATTGCATTGCGCTTTTCTTCATTCTTTGCCTTTACAGCTGTATAGTAGGTATATAGTCCAAAGGCAATAGCTATTATGATGAGCCATCCTATAATGCTTTTGATTCTCTTCTTGCGACTTCTCGCCCTTGCTGCGTCTCTTAGCTTCTTTTCCTGTAGCTCTGCTTCAGTAAGCACCTTCTCTTCTTTATTTTCCTTAGCCATAACCATTCCTCTACAATGCGAATATCTCTAGATCACACTCAAGTGATAAGCCTTCTAGGAGCATTATATTATATTCATCCCTAGCGCTCTCAAGATTGAACTCTGCCGTCTCTACATCGCTAGCTGTTGCAATTCCTGCATCAAAGAGCGCCCTCTTATTCTCAAGCACAGCCTCAAGATAGCTTAGGTTGCTATCCTTCTGTGCCTTCTTCAGATTCCAGCTCATAATCTTGCTGCTATATTGCTGTGCCTCTATCTGATACATAGTAAGCGCTGATGAGTAGTCATTCTCAGCACTTGTTATATCGAGTCTTTTATCTGACTTATCGAGCTCAATCGACTTTATCTTGGTATTGTTGGTCCAGGATGCAGCTAGCGTCAAGGCTGGAGTGAAGGTATTTGAGGATGAAAAGCTCCAGGTACCGCTTGGCTTTGCAGATACGCTCCAATTGTCACCTGTGTATTCAAGTGAGCCTGTGAGAGTAAGAGAGCCTGTGGTATTATCTACAATGTTGATAACGCTTGATGCCTTTGCATCCACAGCTAATAAATCTATTGAGTAGTCCTTCTCAGCCTTCTTATAGATCTCTTCCTTCTGCTGCACCTTAAGTGAGTCAATGAGAACAGAGGTATTTCCACCTGATAGAGGAGAGAGAGCTAAAGAGGGAGATGGGATACTATCAAGCTCTGACCACTCTATGCCTGTAATATTCTCATAGCTTGCCTTTGCAACCTCTAGTGAGTCCTCATAGGTCTTCAAGAGGCTGCTATAGCTTTCAAGAGAGTTTATTACAGCTTTATAGGCTACTGAGTCTTCTGAGAAGCTTGAGAGCCTCTTATATTCATCTAAGGTAGTCTCTGTATCTTTGATCTTCTTCCTTGCATCCTTTATATTCATCTCAACAGTAAGAATATTTGAGATAGCATTGATGACATTCTTCTTAAGCGCAAGCCTTGCACTTCTATAGGTATACTCTGTTGAGTACTTGCTTATTGCATAGTTGATATCATTAAGCACATCGTCATCATACTCAGAGAAATCAAATATATAGCCAGCTCCTAATGATGGACTCATTATATTTGCCTTTCCATTGTAATCTACAATATAAGGCATAGCTGCAGAGAAGGTCGTCTTACCATCCTTTAGTGCTACATTCATAGCAGGCGCTATAGATACTCCATATTCATGGGCACCTATATCTGATGCATAGCTTATTGAAGAGGACTTCAATATAGGATTGGCCTCTAAGGAGAGTGTGATGCTTGAGGAGTCTTCAAGATCCATCTTTTCCAGTGACAGAAGCCCCTTCTCATATGATAGTGTCTGATTTTTGTATGTTGCATTATTGCTTTCAGCTGATGCTAGGATATCATCAAAAGAGATTGCAAATAGCCTTGACAGCATCAGCAATAAAGCTAATATAGCCAGAATTTTCTTCTTCACGCTGTTTCTCCTTGGAGAAAATATACCATATTATTTTCTTTTTCGTCTTCTTTTTCTATATTCAACAAAGAATAGTTATCTATTCAAATTGACTATTTTGTCACAAAAAAAGGAAAATGACGTTATGCAAAAAGCTACAATAAACGATAAAGAGCTCCTCGAGCACCTTGATAGCATCGAAGTGGACGGAAGAGAGAGCTTTGTAATAGCTGATGAGAGCGTAAGAGTCACAGCGGTGAATGCTACAAGAATGCTCAATGAAATGAGAGCTAACTTCAATCTAGGTCTGATTGAGACCTATGTGCTTGGGCAGGGCTATATAGCGGGTGCGCTGCTATCATCGGCTGTGAAGGGCAATGATAGAATACAGCTTACAATTGAGTGCGGTGGCCCTATAAAGGGCATGAATATAGAGTCATGGGCATGCGGTGCTGTAAGAGGCTACCTTGTAAATAATCCTATTCCTCTTTCAAAGCCTCTCACATCATTGGATACTACATTCCTATATGGACCAGGCTTTTTATCGATATCGAAGATACTTGAGGGATCAAAGGTTCCCTTTACTGGCCAGATAATGATGGAATATGGAAACCTTGCAAATGATCTCGCTCTATATTTCAAGCAAAGCGAGCAGACTCCTACTCTATTCTATCTTTCAATCAAATTTGATGGAAAAGGCAGAGTAATAGGTGCAGGTGGCCTATTCATACAGGCTCTTCCTGGATGTAAGGACGAGGTGCTTTCTCTTTTGCAGGAAAAGAGCAAGAGCTTAAAGAACCTAGGTCTTGCAATAGCCAATGGAGAGTCTATAAAGGACTATGTATATGAATCCTTCTCAGAACTTGGAGCAAAGCATTTGGAGCACTCTCCTATTGGCTTCTCATGTCCATGCTCCAGAGATCACTTCAAGGGCTATCTGGAGAATCTTCCAGCTAGTGAGAAAAAAGAAATATTAGGAGGAGTTTTTCCTCTTGTTCTTGAGTGCTTTAATTGCGGCACTCTATATAAATTTGAGAAAAGCGAAGTGGATGCGCTTTTCGGGGAGAAGAAATGATATTTTTTGCAATGAGTGCAGCAAATCAGGGTGACTTGATTGTCGATGAGGCTAGAAAGGCCGGAGCTGATGATGTCAGACAGACAGGTAGCGGAGTTGAATTCTCTGCAAGCCTAGAGGCTGCCTACAGATTCTGCTACAACACAAGAATCGCATCTAGAGTTCTCATGGGACTATATATCGATGAGGATATAATAAGCGACGAGGAGCTTAGCGAGGCAACAAAGGAGCTTTGCTGGGAGGATTATCTGGATCCAGAGAAGACCTTCAAGGTAACCTGCACAGCTCAGAATTGCGATTGGATCAATAACAGCCATTATGCTGCATTAAAGGTCAAGGACGGAATATGCGACAGACTCAAGGAGAAGTATGAGGGCATAAGACCTAATGTAGAGATTGAGGATCCAGATCTTACAGTCCATGTGCATATAAACGGGAATACTGTAATCTGGTATGCAGATTTCTCAGGTGAGAATCTCTCTATGCGTGGCTATAGAGGAGAGCAGACAGAAGCACTCTTAAAGGAGCACCTTGCTGCAGCGCTTCTTTGCAGAAGTGAATGGAAGAAGAGCTTGAACGATGGCAAGCTTGGAGTTCTGTATGATCCATTCTGCGGAAGCGGTACAATAGCAGTAGAGGCTGCGCTAATGGCAGCAGAAATCGCTCCTGGAATGATAAGAAAGAAGCCATATCCATTTGAGAAGCTCCCAGGATTTGACAGCGAGGCCTTTGAGCGCGTTAAGGCAGAAGCTGAAGAGAAGCATCAGAGAGCACTTGATGAGAGAGATATCTCAATATATGCATCAGATGTTTCTAGAAAGGCAGTTGAGATTAGCAAGGCAGCAGCTCTTAAGGCTGGCGTATATGATCTTATAGCTTTCTCTGTTGCTGATTTCAACAAGCTTGAAAAGGCTCCATGTGAGCATGGGTATATAGTAACAGATCCTCCCTATGGTGAGAGAATGGCAGTAAAGCAGATAGATAAGCTCTATAGTGATATTGGCTATACACTCCAGAATGTCTTCAAAGGATGGAAGGCTACAATCAT
The DNA here is from genome assembly GCA_963638635.1 of Flexilinea sp. Classification (GTDB taxonomy): domain Bacteria; phylum Spirochaetota; class Spirochaetia; order Sphaerochaetales; family Sphaerochaetaceae; genus Ornithospirochaeta. The sequence goes on along the minus strand of CAVHSB010000002.1, from coordinate 26,618 downwards.
GACAGGCTCTTCAGAGCTCCTGTCAAATATAGATATGAAGCCAGATAGAACAAATACTCTCTTCAACGGTCCTATCCAATGTCAGGCAGCACACTACACTATCTTCACAGATGAAGAGAAGAATGCTCTCATTGAAAGAGCTAAGGAGAAGAAGGCCGCAAGACTTGCAGCACCTCTTACAGAGGGTGCTCAAATGGCATACAACAGACTTATAAAGAATATTGCAGCCATAAAGCCTAAGATGGAGGAACAGGGTGTAACCTGCTACAGAATCTATGATGCAGATATGCCTGAATACAGTGCCTCTATCGATATATATGAAGGCAAGTGGATTGTATTATCTGAATATGCAGCACCCGCTACAATAGATCCACAGGCTGCTGAGAGAAGACTCAATGAGCTTGTTATGGCTACAGAGAGAGCTACAGGCATAGATATAGATAACATCTACGTAAAAGAGAGAAAGAAGCAGGAAGGTAAGAATCAATACACAAGGCTTGCTGCAGATAATCACTTCTACATTGCAAGAGAGAATGGCGTCAAGTTCCTTGCAAACTTCACAGACTATCTCGATACAGGAATATTCCTAGATCATAGACCTGTAAGAAAGATGATCCAGGAAATGAGCAACGGAAAGAGATTCTTGAATCTATTCTGCTATACAGGAACAGCTACACTCAATGCAATAAAGGGCGGTGCTGTATCTACAGTATCAGTAGATGCTTCAAATACGTACCTTGCATGGTTTGAGCAGAATCTGAAGCTCAATGGCTACTCAACTACAATAGGCAACTTCCTATATAGAGATGATGCTATTGATTGGCTCTGGGCTACCTACGATAAATTTGATCTTATCTTCTGTGATCCTCCAACCTGGTCAAATTCAAAGGACAGAAACTCCTTTGATGTACAGAGAGACCACTACAACCTGATAAAGGCTGCGGCTATGCACTTAGCTCCAAATGGCACTCTCATATTCTCAACTAACTATACACGCTTTAAAATGGATGAGGGCGTACTCAACAGGTACTCTGTAGAAGAAATCACAGAAAAGACAATCGGCGATGACTTTGAAAGAAACCAGAAGATCCATAAGGTATTCCTGATAAAGAACAAGGTTAAGGTAAATCTCAAAAGAGAGACCAAATTCAGACCACGAAGAGATCGTTAATAGCTCAAACGAAGTGCATCTATCATTAATGGTAGATGCATTTCTTTTGGTTCATAATCATAGCAGATGGTGGTATTAGGATGTATCTCTCTTGCGCTTGGCGTTATTGTGGGTATGGCCAAAGAATTCAAAATCAGAGGAAGCGAAGGCACTTCTTCTCATGTTCTTGATGTAGCCGTTTGTCCCTTCAAGGATTACTGCAGAAAGCCTGAACCTTGCCATGTTAGGGATGCCATCCCAGTGTCTGATGATTGTATTTGCAAAACGTGTAAGCTGTAAGATCTTCGAGTTCTGCGCAGTCCTTACCCATTTCTCGAGCTTCTCTGTATGCATTCTTGATAAAAACTCAGGAGAAAGAATGGTTGGAATACCACAATTTGTGTCTGTACTGCTTTCTGATATTCTTGGAACTAAATCAGAATCGTGAGCATAAGGCTCAAAAATGAAGGTCTCCGATTCGTCGGGGACCTTTCTGTTTATCTTCCGTGACACATCAATCATACATTGTAATTAATAATCCCTCAGCCTCAGCCAAGGGATTATCAATTAATTCTCAGTAAGAGTATAGGTAGTTTCAGTCTCGTACTTAACACCTGGTGTTAAATAGAAGCCCTTGAAGTCTGGTCTATTAGGGAAATCTGGATAGTATTCAGTCTCTAAGCAGAATGCCATATGACAGCCCATCTCAGTACCGCCTTTACCCTTCATGCCTTGATTAAGAGTACCAGATGTGTATAGCTGTACAGCTGGAAGGTCTGTAGTTACTTCAAGTGATAGCTTTCCATTTGTTACCTTTATCTTTCCATCTCCATCCAGAATGAAGCAATGATCATAGCTTCCATCCCTTCTCTCTCCGATTTTATGAGGTGTGGTGAAGTCAAAGGCACTGCCCTTAGTCTCCTTGATAGCTGTAGGTATTAGCTCAGAATCAACATCGATATAGTGAAGTGATGGCATATAAACATCATGATCTAATACAAGACCAGTAGAATTCAGGTTGAAGAATGCATGGTTAGTAAGATTTACTGGACACTTCTTATCACTGATGATGCTGTAATGAAGTGTAAGATTTCCCTTTGCATCAATAGAGTAGGTAATCTCAACATCCTGGTTTCCTGGAAATCCGAAGCCCTCTGGAGAATGAAGTGAGAGAGTTACGCTATCCTCACTCTTCTTAACAAGGCTCCACTTCTTCCATCCAAAGTTTCTAGAGCCAGAATGAAGACTATTGTTTCCATTGTTCTTATCAGTCTGGTATGCAACACCATCTAAGGTATACTTTCCTTCCTTAATTCTATTGGCAAATGGACCAACAACCTGAGAGAAGTAGCCCTTAGTTCTCTCATTCTCGCTCTTGTCCTCAAACTCAAGGATGATGTCATGATCATCAATCTTGAAGCTATAGAGAATAGCGCCCTGATCTAAGATAGCTGCGCTATAACGACCTGCTTTAATCAAATACTCATTCATATAATCCTCCTAGACTATCCATATAGCTCTTCCATTTTCTATAAGCCTTCTCGTATTCAATTCTTCGAGAAGCTATTGGATGAGCTTCCTTTGTATTATCAAATCCAATATGATCATTTACAACCAATGACAGATCCCTTTTCTCTGAAACAGAGAGTGCCTGCAGTGCAGCACCAAAGGCTGCTGCCTCCTTGACAAGAGGAACTCTTACCTCAAGTCCTGTGAGATCTGCTATTATCTGGCGCCATATAGCACTCTTTGAGCCACCTCCTGTTAAGGACAGGCTCTGTGCTTCAAAGCCAGATTCCTTAAAGGCCTCAAGGCCAAGAAGGAACTCAAAGCTAACACCTTCAAGCGTTGCTCTTGCGATATTGCTAGCCTTTATATTGCTCATATTCATGCCAGCAAGAACTCCCTCTCCCCTTGGAAAGTTAGGTACACGCTCTCCATTGAAGAATGGAAGAAGAACTATTCCCTCTGCTCCTATCGGAGCCCTCTCTGCCTCCTTATCGAACTCTTTGACATCAAGGGAGAACAGCCCTCTCATGTTCTCACTTGCAACAGTGCAATTCATAGTGCATAGAAGAGGAAGATAGCCTCCTGTTGAGGATGCAAAGCCTGCTAAGCGGCATTTAGTATCTGTTACAGGATGATCGGAATATGCAAAAAGAGTCCCAGAGGTGCCTAAGCTCATAGTAAGAGAGCCATTCTCAACCGTACCAGTTCCAATAGCGCTCATCATATTGTCCCCGCCGCCAGCAGCAACTAATACGCCACTTCTCAAGCCAAGCTCCTTGCTTACATCTTCCTTGACTATTCCAGCAATACCCTTTGAGTCACTTACAGCAGGAAGCTTCTTGATAAGCTCATCATCTATCAATGAGCATAGTCTCTCGTCCCATCTATTCTCATAGATGTTATAGAGAGCAGTACCTGATGCATCACCTCTCTCCATGGTTATATTCCCAGTAAGATAGTAGTTTATATAATCATGAGGCAGAAGCACATAGGCCATCTTTGAATATAGCTCAGGATGAGATTCCTTAAATGCAAGAATCTTGCTTGCTGTGTAACCGGGAAGTATTGCGTTTCCCACATTCCTTATAAGCTCTTCCCGTGAGCCATATAGCCTAGTAAGCTCATCGCACTCACGGGCTGTTGAGGTATCACACCAAAGCTTTACGTTAGCAAGCACATCGCCATTAGCTGCAACAGGCACAAAGCCATGCTGCTGTCCAGATATTGATAATGCTTCTATGCGCTCCTTGATGCTCTTATCTATCCTCGAAAAGCAATCTCTAAGTCCATCTATATACCAAGAGGCAAGTTGCTCTCTAACACCATCATCTCCTGAGATAAGATCAAAGGGATGCGAGATGAGAGCTAATACCTCCTTTTTTGAGCTATCATAGACAAGCATCTTTACTGATTGCGTACCGAAATCCAATCCTGCTACAACCATATCAAACCTCTATATTCTCCTTTATCTTGACTATCTGATTAATAAACAGATCCTTAGGCTTCTTGCCTTCAATGAAGTAGTCCTGCATCATCTTCACGCTCTCATAGCCCTGTCTATAGGGCTCCTGGGATATAGTCCAAAGAATCCTTCCGCTTCTTATTCCTTCCTTGACATCCTCAATATCATCAGATGAGAATATGCAGAGCCTTCTCTCTCCTATAGCCTTCAGAGCACCAGATACACCTCCAGTTGATATAAACACTGTATTTATCTCTTCATGCTCCTCAAGTGCTTTAGAAACAAGCTCCTCAGCCTTCTCATCACTATCCTCAGTGAAGATCTCTGCTACTATCCTATAGTCTGTTCCTCTTTTATCAAGTGCATTAACAAAGCCTTCTACTATCTCTCTATGGCCCCGCATTCTGTCAGAGCCTGAGAGTATGAGTATATTGGCCCTAGCATGCATGACCATAGATAATAGCCCTGCATTTACTTCTCCCTTCTTATAATAATCAGGCCCGACATAATACATCTTCTTAGCCGATGAAAGATCTGAGTTGAGAGCAGAGAAGGGAACAGAAAGAGAAGAAAGCTTATCCGTTATCTCAGGACTATCAGGAGATGTGAGTATAATCGCATCAGCACGCTCTCGCTCTAGCTCTTCAAGTGCTTTCAGATTCTCTTCAACTGAAAAGCCCTCAACTCTCTTAAAGGATAGCTCAATTGCGCCGCTAGCCTCCTTGTTAGCGCTCTTCATTCCTCTCTCTACATCGATGAAGAATCTATTTGAAGAAGATGGCATGATGATACCAATAGTACGGGGGCGCTTGGCAGCCGCCAAAATACGCCCCGCCTTATTTGGCTTATATCCAAGTGTCTCTATAGCCTCCCTGACAGCTCTCTCTGCATCAGCAGATACCTTTCCCCTATTGTGGATAACTCTGTCTACAGTGCCTCTAGATGCACCAGATGCATCAGCAATCTCCTTGATTGTCACCATTAGAAGGGGCACTCCTCAGAGTATAAATCACCCTTCTTCTTATTGTAGGAAACATCCTTTACTCCTAGATAATCAAAGAGTGAATAGAGAGCTCTGCCAACATGAGAGAACGCAACTGCACCATGGTGTGGGAAGTGCTTTGAAATAAGCACATGACGATAGAATCTTGCCATCTCAGGGATTGCGATTATGCCGATTCCGCCAAAGCTTCTTGTCTTGACTGGAAGCACCTCACCCTCTGCTACATATGCCTCAAGTGTTGAATCTGCATTGGAGTGCAATCTGAATAGCGTTACAGCTCCGGCCTTCAAATCGCCCTCAAGAGTACCTCTTGTGAAGTCTGGCTTACCTCCGTTCTCCAACAGACGGTTCTGGATTATCTGGTAATTTACAGCACCGCAGGATAGACAGGAAAGAGGAGTGTTGCCACAATGGAAGCCCATGAAAAGATCATTGTTCTTGTAGTCAAACCTATTCTCTATATCTTCCTTATATAGATCAGAAGGAACTGTATTGTTGATATCAAGAAGAGTAACAGGAGATGATGTAAGACAAGCTCCGATATACTCAGATAATGCTCCATAGATATCAACCTCACATGCAACAGGAATGCCACGGCTAGCTAAGCGGCTATTGACATAGCAAGGCTCAAAGCCGAATGACTCTGGGAATGCCGGCCAGCACTTATCTGCAAAGGCAACGTATTTTCTAGCGCCCTTATGTGCCTCAGCCCAATCAAGAAGCGTAAGCTCGAATTGAGCCATTCTTGGAAGAAGATCTGGGTATGTATTGCCCTTGATTCCAAGCTCTGAGGCCATATCATCAGCAACAGCTGCTATACGCTCATCATCCTTATGTGCCTTATAGGATACAAGAAGATCGAGCTCACTGTTCTCTTCAATCTCAACACCTAAATCATATAGAGCCTTAATAGGAGCATTGCATGCAAAGAAGTCCTGAGGTCTAGGTCCGAATGTGATTATCTTCAGATTTCTAAGTCCTATTATTGCTCTTGCAACTGGAATGAAGTCCAGGATCATATCCTTTACCTCAGATGCACTTCCAACTGGATACTCTGGAATATATGCGCGGATCTTTCTGAGTCCTAGATTATATGAGCAATTCAGCATTCCGCAATATGCATCACCTCTGCCATTGATGAGATTATCACCACTCTCCTCGGCAGCCGCTGCATACATTACAGGCCCCTCAAAATACTTAGCAATAAGTGTCTCAGGTGTCTCTGGTCCGAAGTTGCCTAAAAATACAACTAAGGCATTACATCCCTCTTTATTCACATATTCAAGCGCCCTTACAGCATCGTTCTCATTCTCTACAGAAAATGGAACATCAACTATTGGACAGGATGCCTTCTCAAGCTCCTTAACTACAGCCTTTCTTCTGCTATCTGATAGCGTAATAGGAAAGCAATCTCTGCTGACTCCTATGATTCCTAATTTTACATCTGGTATATTTTTCATGCTGTTCTCCCTCTGTGTACGTGCACACTACTTTATTCTCACTCTCAATTTCTATATCGTCAACTTATTTTTTCTGACCATAGTAAGCATTAGGACCATGCTTACGCTCATAGTGCTTATCTATAAGATATGATGGAGCTTTCTTAGCCATTGGATTATTCATCTCGGTAAGCGTTGCCATCCTTGCAATAGTCTCAAGCACAACAGCATTATGAAGCGCTTCATTTGCATCGCATCCCCAGGTAAATGGACCATGGTTTGCACATAATACTCCCGGCATTGATACCGGATCTAGATTTCTGAAGCACTCAAGAATCACAAGGCCTGTATTCTTCTCATAGTCCTTTCCTATCTCATCTGATGTGAGTGTTCTTGTAACAGGAACAGAGCCATAGAAATAGTCTGCATGAGTAGTGCCATAGCAGGGTATAGCTCTCTCACTCTGTGCCCAGCTTGTAGCATACATAGAGTGCGTATGGCATATGCCGCCTATATCATTCCACTTCTTATATAGCTCAATGTGTGTTGGAGTATCACTAGAGGGACGAAGAGAGCCTTCTATTATATTCCCATCAAGATCCAAAAGCACTATATCATCAGCCTTCATCTCTTCATATTCAACACCACTTGGCTTTATGGCAATAACGCCATGCTCTCTATCAATCTCACTGATGTTGCCCCAGGTGAATGTAACAAGGCCATATTTTGGAAGCATAAGATTAGCCTCCAATACTCTCTTTTTAAGCTCTTCAAACATTTTATCTATACCTCTCAATAGCTATATTCCTCTTATATCTCTCATAGTAGATATCAAAGGATTCAGCATCTCTATCACTTGCAAAGGTCTTATCGCTCTTAACAGCTGAGAACACCTCATTTTCAAGGTACTCAGAAAGACTCATGGCATTGCTATATGAAAGATAATCTGCAAGCAGTGCCATTCCCCATGCACCACCCTCTCCAGATGCCTCGCTTGTTATAACAGGGCTTTTGAGCGCTGCAGACATTGCAAGCTTTCCTTCCTTGCTTTTGAAATAGCCTCCATGTCCTTGGACTGAATCTATACTTATACCTTCCTCTATGAGTATATCCAAGCCAAAGCGCAGAGCTGCAATAGCTGAATAGAGATTAGCCTTCATGAAGTTAGCAAGATTGCAGGATGCGCTTTCACCCTTCATAAGCAGTGGTCCCCCCTCTCTTATCTCAGCAATAGGCTCACCTGATTGGAAATTATATGAGGTAATATTGCCAACAGACTTATCTGCATTATGTGAAATCTCATAGAGCCTTGAGTAGACATCAGCCTTCTTTATATCAAGACCGAATGCAGAGAGTGTCTCTCTGAATAGGTCTATCCAGTTATCTAAATCCCCAGTGCAATTATTCACATGTGCCATAGCTACAGGATATCCATCAGATGTTGAGACTATATCGAGCTCCTTATAAGCACGCGATAGCTTCTCCTTTAGCACAACCATAAGAAAGGCGCTTGTTCCAGCACTTACATTAGCACGCCCTGGCCTAATGGCATTTGTCGCAGCCATACCAGTTCCAGCATCCCCCTCTGGAGGTGCTAAAGGAATTCCAGATAAAAGCTCTCCGCTCTCATCCAAGAGTCTAGCTCCGTCTTCTGTCAAAGCTCCGGCAATGCAGCCAGCCTTATATACCTTAGGAAACAATGCTCTTATATCATATCCATACTTGGCCTTGAATAGAGAGACTGCCTCTTCCTTGTAGGTAGTGCTATCAACAGGGAACATTCCAGATGCATCATCCAGTCCAATAGCATTCACACCTGTCAGAAGATAGTGAACATATGCTGAAAGCGTTGTTACATGCTTTATTCTAGGTAGGTATTCCTTATCTCTCTTTATGTCATATAGCAAATGGCTTATAGTCCATCTCTCAGGTATTGGATACTCAAATAGCTCAGTAAGCTCCCTTGACTCTTCCTCTGTAATAGTACAGCGCCAGGTTCTGAAGGGCGTCAGAAGCCTCCACTCATCATCAAAGGCAAGATAGCCATGCATCATTGCGCTTATTCCAATAGCTTTTACGCTTTTCAATCTCTCATTGAACTTAGCCTCATAGTCCCTCTTCAAGGCAGCAAAGGATGCTCTGAGACCACTCTTTACAGCATCCAAGCTATATGTCCAGATTCCATCCCTATATGAGTTTTCCCAGGTATAGGATCCACTTGCAATGATTGCTTTCTTATCATCAATCAAAACAGACTTTATTCTCGTAGATCCAAACTCTATCCCAAGTGAACAATTATCGTATAGTGACATTCTAACCTCTTGTGCTCGCGCACAAGATTATTGTCTTATCAAGACTATGACACGTCAACATTTTTCTCACAAAAATAGCCATCCGAAGATGGCTGAAATCAAAGCTCTGAAAGTGACTCGTCAACGACAGCTAAGCACTTATCTATCTCTTCATAGCTTACAATCAGAGGCGGAACAAAGCGAAGTACAGTATAGCCTGCAGAGCATAGTAGAACGCCCTTCTCCCTTGCTTTATCTATTACAGCTCTTGGAGGAATTGTAAGCTCAATGCCATCCATCAAGCCAAGACCTCTTACATCCTTGCACTTATCTGGATACTTCTTCGCAATCTTCCTTAGCCCTTCTCTTAGATATTCACCCTTCTTTCCAACTTCATCGCATAGCCCATTCTCAAGCTCATCTAGAACAACAAGAGATAGAGCAGATGCAATAGGATTGCCACCGAAGGTTGATGCATGCTCCCCTGGAGAGAGTATATCTGCAGCCCTGCCGAATGCTACAGTTGCAGAGAGAGGAAGTCCGCCGCCAAGGGCCTTCGCAAGCGACATTACATCTGGCTTGACGTCATAGTTCTGCCATGCGAATATCTTTCCGCTTCTTCCAAGGCCACATTGAACGCAATCAAAAATAAGAAGCATGTCATTCTTATCACAAAGCTCTCTGAGCCCCTTTAGGAATTCAGGATCTGCTGGGATTATACCACCCTCACCCTGGATAGGCTCAACGAAGACAGCAGCAAAGGAGCCATCTATCTTGGCCTTTACTGAATCTAGATCATTGAATATCGCATACTCGATATCTGGAACGATAGGGAAGAAGCCCTTATGGTATTTCTCCTGCCCTGTAAGCGTTACAGCACCATATGTTCTGCCATGGAAGGAGTGCTCAAAGGAGAGAATCTTATCACGACCCGTTGAAGAGCCGAACTTACGAGCAAGCTTCAAGGCACACTCATTGGCCTCAGCTCCGCTATTTGCGAAGAATACTCTCTTAGAGCCTGCTATTCTATTGAGGCGCTCAGCAACCTGTACTGTGTATTTGTTGTAGTAGAGATTGGAGACATGGAATAAGCCATCCTCAATTGCCTCCTCAGCTCTCTTCTTAAGCTTCTCATTGCCATAGCCTAGAGCATTTACAGCAATGCCGGCAACGAAATCAAGGTATTCCTTGCCATCAGTATCATATAGCTTACATCCCTTTCCCTTGTCAAAGCATATAGGAAGCTGGGAATATGTAGTCATTAGATTATCTTTTCCGATTTCAACGTAATCCATAGTATCTCCTAGTTGGTAAGCATTGTACCAACACCCTCTGATGTGAATATCTCAAGAAGTATAGAATGAGGAACTCTGCCATCAAGCACATGGACAGATTTAACACCCTTATGAAGAGCATCTATGCAGCACTCTGTCTTTGGGATCATTCCGCCATTGATGACGCCATCGCTTATAAGCTTTACAGCCTGAAGCTTTGAAAGCCTCTTTATCAAGGAATCCTTATTATCCTTCTCTCTCAATATGCCCTCAACATCTGTCATGAAGATGAGCTTCTGAGCAGCTAGAGCTCCGGCAACTGCAGATGCAGCATAATCTGCATTGATATTATATGTATTGCCCTCAGCATCTACACCTATCGGTGAAATTACAGGAACAAAGTCAGCATCAAGAAGAGTATTCATCAATGTAGTATCTACATCGACGATCTCACCTACAAAGCCTAGATCTCTGCCCTTATCATCAAGCTTCTTCCTTGCAAGGAATGTGCGGCCATCCTTACCGCTTATAGAGCATGAGTGGATACCTACATTCTCAAGATCTCTTGCAAGCTCCTTTCCGACAGATCCAGATAGAACCATCTCTGCAACCTTTGCTGTCTCTCTATCTGTGACTCTGAGTCCATCTATGAAAACAGATTCCTTTCCAAGTCTGTTTAAAAGAGATGAAATCTCCTTTCCACCGCCATGTACGATAACAGGCTTGAGCCCAAGATACTTCAGCATTGCAATATCTGTAATAACAGCCTGCTTAAGCTTTTCATCAACCATAGCAGATCCGCCATATTTCACAACGACTATAGTGCCCTTGAATTTTCTTACATATGGAATAGCCTCGATGAGCACCTCAGCCTTCTTTATTCCTTCATTCTGTCCCTCTGTCATACTAGCTCCTGTAATCTCCATTGATCTTGACATAATCATAGGTAAGGTCGCATCCCCATGCAGCAGCCTCTCCGCTACCATCGCTGAGCTCTGCTAATACCTGAACCTCTGGCTCTAGGAGAATCTCTTTGGCAAGCTTCTCATCAAAATCAAGCGGAACACCCTTTTCAAGCGTTGCTATTGTACCCTTGGAGCTCTTGAAATAGAGATCTACGCCATCTGGATTGAACTCCGCCCCGCTATAGCCCATAGCGCATAGAATTCTTCCCCAATTGGCATCAGAGCCGAAGAAGGCAGCCTTTACAAGGTTTGACGATACTACTGAGCGAGCAAGTATCTTAGCATTCTTCTTATCCTTAGCCCCCTTAACGATGACTTCGATGAATCTTCCTGCACCCTCTCCATCTCTTGTAAGCTTCTTAGCAAGCTCACCAAGAACTGCAAAAAGAGCACTTTTAAAGGTCTCAGCATTTCTCTCATCAATCACTACCCCGCTCTCGCCATTAGCTAGAACAAAGCATGAGTCATTTGTTGAGGTATCGCCATCGACGCTTATCATATTGAAGGTATCCTCAACACTCTCACCTAGCATCCTCTGAAGAAGAGGATGTTCGATTTTTGCATCTGTAAGAATGAATGACAGCGTTGTTGCCATATTAGGATGAATCATTCCAGAGCCCTTTGCAAAGCCTGTAATAGTAACTTCCTTATCTCCAAATGGTAGAGAGACTGTGACAGTCTTCCTGACTGTATCTGTAGTCAATATAGCATTAGCAGCATCAAGTGCCGAATCATGGGAAGAGGATAAAGCAGAGGTCAGCTTCTCAATTCCGCTAAGGATAGTATCCATAGGAAGCTGCTTGCCGATTACTCCTGTAGATGCTACAAAGTACTCTTCGCTCTTTCCACCAAGTATAGATGCAGCCTTCTCAGCCATAGCTTTAGTATTCTTAAGGCCTTCCTCTCCAGTGCATGCATTTGCATTTCCGCTGTTTATGACAACACCATGCTTCTCAATAGCCTTTATTGACATATCATATTGAACAGGCGCGGCCTTAACCCTATTTGTTGTATAGGTAGATGCAGATGTGCATAGCGCATCTGAATATACAAATGCCATATCCTTCTTGACCTTCTTAAGCCCAGCATGTATGCCAGCTGCCTTGAAGCCCTTTGGTAGCTTTATATCATCAATTATCTCAATCATAGTCCCTGAACTCCCTTAAGTCCCTCTCTCTCGTCTAGATCGAATAGAATGTTCATATTCTCTACAGCCTGTCCAGCTGCACCCTTTACAAGGTTATCTATAGCGCCAACAGCTATTATGCGTCCTGTTCTGCTGTTGATCTTATATGAAATATCCACATAGTTGCTGCCACGTACGAATCTCGTCTCAGGAAGAGTATCTAAAAGACGTATGAATGGCTCTAAGGAATATGCATCACTATAAGCTCTCTTAACATCCTCCTCTGTAGCTCCAGCCTTGAGCTTTCCATAGCAGGTTGCAAGAATGCCACGCTGCATCGGAATAAGATGAGGTGTGAAATCTATTGTTATTGAAGAGAGAGCGGCTAGTGAAAGCTCCTGCTCAATCTCAGGAGTATGTCTGTGCGTTGTAACTCCATAGGCCTTAATGCTCTCATTGACCTCACAGAAGAGATTTGCGACCTTCTCACCCCTTCCAGCTCCGCTTGTACCGCTCTTAGCATCGATAACTATAGAATCCTCTTCAATAAGATGATTCTTCAAAAGAGGATATAGCGTGAGAATAGAGCAAGTAGTATAGCAGCCAGGATTGGCAACAAGCCTTGCCTTTCTGATCTCATCTCTATGAATTTCAGGAAGCCCATATACAGCTTCCTTCAAGATATCCTCTCCGAAGTGCTCCACCTTATACCACTTCTCATAGACCTCTTTATCATGGATGCGGAAATCAGCACCCAAATCTATAATCTTGCACCTTGAGAGAATATCCTCATTTACTACCTTGCTAGCAATTCCATGAGGAAGTGCAATGAAGACTACATCTGCCTTATCTGCAGCCTTATCTAGATTATCCTCTTCAAGCGTTAAATCTACAATATTTTTATAATATGGATATATATCTGAGAACTTCTTGCCTGCATATGAATGAGATGCAAGATATACAAGCTCAGCATCCTTATGCTGTGATAGGATTCTTACGAGCTCACTTCCTGCATAGCCTGTAGCACCAATTATACCTACTTTTACCATTATCAACTCCAATAATGCATAATTATACAATTATATGTATTTTAGTCTATATATTTATTAATAAATATTCAATTTGAATGCAACTTAATTGAATATATGTAGATAAAACAAAAGTGACCCGGAGGTCACTCTATCTAATCTTCGTTTAAAGGAAGGACTATCTCATCCAAAAGCCCTATAAGCGCTTGGTAATCACCATCGATAGCCGTTATGGAGGCCTCTAGCAGATAATCCGGATCTACCTCAGCCCAACCTATTGAGTAGCCTGCACGCTTGGCAATGAGTGTTAGGAACAGCCTGATTACTCTTCCATTTCCATCTATGAATGGATGAATGAGCTCAAGCTCTGACATATAGTATGCAAGCTCATTTATAAAATCATCTGCATCGTCGAAGCTCTTCAGATAATCTGAAGCCTCAAGGCTCTTGAAGATATCATCAAGCGCTCTTTTAATAGACTCTGGCTTCATGAACTCAGTACGCTTACTTGCATTTGCAGCTCTGATTGTCCCAGCCCAAGGATAAACATCTGAAAAGAGAGTTCTATGAAGATCATAGAAGGAGTCCAGAGATGGCTCAAACTCCTCATCTATAGTAAATAGCTCTGCAGTCCTGATAGTTGAAAGAGTCTTATCTATATTCTTGAGAACATCCTTATCCTTGATTCCGAAATTATTGATAAAACACTTTGTATTTGGATAGAAAGGAGTCTTTGGATCAAAGGAAACCTCTTTGTGCTCAAGCTTGTTCTTTTTGAGATAATCATCTATAGCTTCTTCAGCTGATATATCTTCATCGAGGATATTTCGGTATACTTCCTCTTCTCCATCATTCATCTCTGAGCCTTCACTCTCAAGAGTGAACCTAAGGTAGCCAACACAAGATGCTAAATGGCCACTTTTCATTCTTTATTTACCTCGCATCGTGCTTTAAGCACTGTATATTTCTCTTTAGAGCCCTTACTAAGCTCTACAGGATATTTCTTCGCATTCTTCTCAAGCTTCGATAAAAGTATCTCATCCAAATCGAAATCCATTACATCAGCAAATGAGATCACGTAGGAGAGTATATCTGCAAGCTCCTCTGCCATCCTATCTCTATCAGCGCCTACAGCCTCCTCGCTATCCTTCCATTGGAACAGCTCTAAGAGCTCTGACGCTTCAAGAGAGATTGAAAGCGCTAGATCTTTTGGACTATGAAATTGCTTCCAATCTCTTTCATCCCTGAAATCAAGAACCTTCCTGACACTCTCATCCTTCATACTCCTCAAATGTTACTAAATAAGCTTTAAGCGGTCAATTGTGAATGAATACATAGGCAAAAAGAAAGGGAGCCGAAGCTCCCTATATATAAATGAATACCTATTAGAAAGTAAATCCAAATGCAAGGCTTGCTGATGCGTAGTGCTTCTCAGCAGGAAGAAGGTATCTGTAGCTACCCTCTAGGCCAAGTGAGAATACCTTACCCATGTAGAATCTCATGCCGATAACACCTGTTGGACCCCATGCTGTTGAGAAGTATGAAGTAAGAGTTCCAAGTGAGTGGCCATACTTTTCTGCATATGTGCTCTCAACCTTTGGATTGATGATTGAGTAGCCAACACCACCGCCAAGATAGAAATTGAAGGAAGATGTAGAAACTGTAGCTGTAAGCTTGAGATCTGCTGTTGTATCCTCCATCCAATAATCTGGCTTGAATATTGACTTGAAGGAATCAAATACTGAATAACCCTCTCGTGGAATAAGACCTACGCTGATATCTGATCTGAGGCCAAGGCCGAAGTGATTACCCATTGGAATGATATTAGCAAAATCAAATGCAAGAGCTGCTCTTGGATAGATATTATCCTTCTCGAAGGATGAGAGGTTATCGAATCTATATTCTGCACCGAGAGTTGGAATCATAGAGAATCTGAAGCTAGAGTATTTAGGCTTTGCAATGCTCTTAGCCTCTGGAACTGCCGCTACATTTGAAACTGGCTTAGCCTCTACTGGAGCTGGCTCTACTGCCTTAGGCTCTTCAGCAACTGGAGCTGGTTCCTCTACTACTGCTGGAACTGGCTCTGCTGCCTTAGGCTCTTCAGCAACTGGAGTTGTAAGAGAAGAGAGATAGCTATTTACCTCAGCCTTGAAGATTGCAATAACAGCTGGCTTATCATCCTCGCTCATAGCTACAGGAAGAGTAAGAACTGTCTCGCCTTCGCTGATTTCATAGCTTGATCCAGATAGATAATCGCTGTACTTGCCGTTTACATATTCAAGAAATGCCTTAGCATCCTCAGGTGCAACAGCAGAAGATGGATATGTAATCTCAACTGATGAGTCATATACTCTGATTGTTACTTTATTTCCAAGTACATCCAGTGTATCCTCTAGGGCAACTGGATGTGAAAGCATTGCCTTAGCTGTTGAGGCTGCACTCTCAGACCAAAGAGAGCCATCATAGGATGCCTGAAGATATAATGTATAATCGGTGTATGGATCTAGTGATGTAGCATTGTATTGGCTGACATCTCCACCAACAACTGTCCAGCCTTCATCACTTTCGCCATTAAGCTGATAACGATAAGCTGTAACATCCTTATCATCCAAGCTCCACTGCCATGTTACATTCATGACCTGAGCAGCGAATATAGGAGATAGTACCACTGCTATAATTGCAATAGCTAATAGGATTTTCTTGAAATTTCTCATAAATATTCTCCAATCTGGATTTAACTAGGTTAACTACCATAATAACCAAAAGTAACGTATGGGGCAAGAAATTACATCTATGCTATACTCAAGAAATGAACAAAATAGAAACTATTACTGTCTTTTCAGGGTCTTCCTTTGGAAATGACGCAATCTACAGAGATGGTGCTATCGCTCTTGGCAATGCCATCGGAGAGAGAGGAATCAAGCTAGTATATGGTGGCGGAGCTAAGGGACTTATGGGAGCTGTATCAAAAAGCGCAGCTGAAAGAACAGAGGTCATAGGAGTACTTCCAGAGGCCATGAACATCAAAAGCGTTGTTGAGAGAATGAACTATGGCCGTCTTATAATCGTCAAGGATATGCATGAGAGAAAGAAGATGATGTATGAGCTTGCTGATGCCTTTATAGCGCTTCCTGGGGGCATAGGCACACTTGAGGAGCTATCTGAGATATATACATGGCGACAGCTTGAATACCATAATAAGAATATCGGGCTATTGAATATAAATGGATTCTGGGATCCTCTTATCAATTGGCTTGATAAAGCAGCAAATGAAGGCTTCATGTCAAGAAAAGCCAGAGATATTCTCATAGTCGAGGATGATATCAACAGGCTACTAGATAGATTACAAAGCGAGAATAAGGAAGTTGATCATAAGCTATGATGATAAACAAAAGCGAAATACATGATTACATTCTCATAGTTGCAGGAACAGCAATTACAGCGCTTGCCGTTGTTCTCTTTATCAATCCTGCACAGCTTGCACCAGGTGGCGTAAGCGGCATAGCAATTCTTATCAGCCATGTAACAGGTTTAAGCCTTGGCCTGTTGATGCTTCTGATCTCTGTGCCTATATATTTTCTAGGTGTAGCCTTCTTTGGGAAAAAGTATGGAATAAAGGTATTGGCCGGAACTGTATTGCTCTCCGTCTTTACAATAATCTTCGATGATGTACTAGGCTATGATGGAGTACTTGATTACTCAAAGGATATGTCATATTGGCTCTCTGCACTATATGGTGGCCTATTGACTGGAGTTGGTATAGGACTTGTATTCAGAGCTGGCTCCAATACTGGAGGAACAGATATCATAGGCCAGATAATCTCATATCTGACACATCTTCCAGTTGGAACATCTCTTATGCTTACAGATGGTGCAATCATATTTGCATCTCTATTCATATTCGGAGTTGAAAGCGCACTATACTCGATATTCGAGGTCATAGTCGTATCACTAATAATCGATAAGGCAATACTCCCGCTTGGCACTGGATACGCAAAGACTGTCTATATACTCTCTGATAACATGGACAGCATAAGTG
>CAVHSB010000002.1:0-9237 GCA_963638635.1 Flexilinea sp. | reverse complement strand
TAGAGATATCCCTAAGCTTGTAAAAGCTGTAAGAGAGGTAGACCCAAAGGCCTTCATGATCATCCAGGATACGATCCATGTGCTTGGCGAAGGCTATATGGATATTTCAAGCATAAAGGATAATTAATGGAAGAGGTGCTGTTTCCAGCACCCTCTCTCCTATTTCTCCCATAGCTTTTCTGGATAGTATCCAGATTCAATCTTTCGTCTAAGCTCACTCATTACAGTTGGCTTATCCTCAGGGTATGTCATTCCAAACCACTTATCATCTGATGTTAGTACCTTAATTGAGCCCTCGCCCTTCTCTACCATCTCTGATACGCCATTTGGCAGCAGACACTCCTTTTTAGCCTCCGTAATAGAGCTCTTCTTGAACTCCTCCCAATAAGCTCTGAAGCTCTCAAATGCCTTAGGAGTGAATCCAAAGAAGTTCATTGATACTGGCTCATCTCCAGTTAAGATAAGGTCGCCATCATCTCTTAATGATACTACCTTTCCATCTCTCCATAGAATCTTAGTATTCTCTTCCATGCTTATAAGCTTTCCATCCTTCTCTACGCATATAGCACGTGATACAGAGCCAGATGGAGACATAGTATTCTTCAAAATGAAGCCTACCATAGCATGAGCTGTATCATCATTCTTCAAGCCAGATAGATATTTGCCCATTGTCACATAAGCACTTCTGCCATAGTAATCATCTGCATTTACTACAGTGAAAGGAGTATTAACAGCAGGCTCTGCACATAGTACAGCCTGTATAGTGCCCCAAGGCTTTGTTCTGTTCTTGCTGAGCTCTATCTCCTTCTCTGTCAGAAGATCCTCCCTTGACTGGAATACATACTCTGCATCCATGTTCCTTGCAATGCGATCAAAGAGACGCTCTCTGAAATCCTTCTCAATATCCTTACGAATGATAAATACTACTTTTCCATATCCATTATGAAATGCATCATAGACACCAAAATCCAGTAGTGTCTCGCCATGCATTCCTACAGCATCAATCTGCTTAACTCCACCATATCGGGAGCCCATACCAGCTGCCATAACAACAAGTGTTGGTTTCATGATAAACCTCCGGTTACTAGCAATATCATACATCATAGCTGTCATTAATCATAGAAGTTAATTTTTGATGAATTCTCCATGCTTTCGAAGCCAACTAACCCCATCAAAATAAACTAAAAAACAATCATTAAATAAATTCTTAAACTCATTAAACATTACATTTCTAAACCTTACGTTATCTTTTATAACGTTAGTTTATTTATTACAATACAATGAATTAGCTATTGATTTTAACTTTTCAACTCATTAATATATCTCACATGAAGAATAGAAGAACATTAAAGGCATATCTATTTATAGCGCCAGCCCTGCTTATAGCTATAGTCTTTTACATCTATCCTTTTCTGAAATCCTTCATCTTCTCTTTTCTGACTATTAATCAAAGAGGACATATTACAGGCTTTGCGTTCTTAGACAATTACAAGCTGCTATTTAAGGATAAAGCCTTCATCAACAGTGTAAGGAATACACTATTCTTCACTGTTCTATTTGTACCTTTGAATACTCTATTGACAGTTACAGCTGCAGCATTGACAAGGCATAAGAGCAGATTCTCATCAATAGTTGAGACTATATTCTTCACACCAATGGCTATATCTCTATCAGGAGCAAGCCTCCTATTCTCTTTGATGTTCAGAGGAAGAGTATCTATCGTTAATAGAATATTCCATCTATCAATCGAGTGGCTTGGAGAAAGAGCCCCAGCAATGATCGTGCTTGTGCTGCTGGGTGTATTTCTTGATTTTGGAATAGATTACATACTCCTTCTGACTGCATTAAAAAGCAATGATAAATCAATACTTGAAGCTGCAAGGCTAGATGGAGCTGAAAACGAGAAGCTATTCTTCTTCATTGAGCTTCCAATGATCAAGAATATAGTAATTGCAACTGTATTTTTGGCAATCAAGGATGCTCTATTGATAGTTGCTCCTATAATGATAGTCACAGAAGGCGGCCCCTTCAGATCTACTGAGACTATGATGTTCTACTACTATATAGAGGCATTCAAAAGCGGCAACAGGGCTATAGCTAATACACTCTCTGTAGTGCTTGTAGCATTCGCAGCTATTCTCATGACCATTTCAACAAGGAAGAGGGCGAAATGAGAAGGATAATAAAAGCCATAATACTTATAGCACTACTTTCATTCGTGCTCTTTCCTATTCTCTATTTGATATCTACATCCTTCTTCTCAAGAGCAGATTTCATAAGCGATAGGGCAAGATTTCTTCCATCCTCATTATCTCTTGACAACCTTATTCTGGTATTATCGAGAAACAGATTCGGAACCTATATAAAGAATTCCTTGATAACAAGCATCCTAGCTGCGCTAATACGCTTTATAGTAACAGGGCTTGCTGCATATGCATTCTCTCATATGAATTTCAAGGGCAAACGAGCTGCTATGATATTGCTCCTATCTACTCTTTTCATTCCATCTGATGCTCTTTTATATGAGAATTTCACTACGGTATCAAAGCTAGGATTATTAGATACCTACCTTGGCATTATCCTGCCAGGATTATTCTCTGCATCTCAAATGCTGCTTCTATCTGCAGCCTTCTATGCACTCGATAAATCCTATTACGATGCGGCAAGAATAGATGGATGCACAGACCTAGAGTATATAATAAAGGTGCTATTGCCTTTGACTGAGGCTGTTGCAGTAACTATACTTCTTCAGACCTTCATATCAAGCTTCAATAGCTACCTATGGCCTCTGTTGGTAACAAATAAACCCAGAATGAGAACAATACAGATAGCAATATCTATGCTTGGCTTTGATGAGAGCGGAGAATTAGGGGCTGAAATGATG
Source organism: Flexilinea sp. (assembly GCA_963638635.1). Lineage (GTDB taxonomy): Bacteria > Spirochaetota > Spirochaetia > Sphaerochaetales > Sphaerochaetaceae > Ornithospirochaeta. Next base: position 6,353 of record CAVHSB010000002.1, on the reverse strand, counting down.
TCAGTTCTTCTGATTTCGCTTCCATTTATCATAATACTTGCGCTTTCAAGAAATAAAATCGAAAGAGCCTTAATTAATGGCAATATATATTCTTAGGAGAAAAAAATGAAGAAATCAGTTGCTTTAGTGACAGTAATACTCATTTCATCACTTCTTTTTGCTGCAGGAGGCAAGGAGAATAAAGCTACAACCATAACTCTATGGCATAGCAATACAGGAAACATAGGCACTGCCTTTGATACAATCATAGAGAATTTCAATATTGGATATGGAAAGGACCACAGCATCTATATCGATGCCATATATCAGGGGAAAGCGAATGATGTGCTTACTAAAATAAAGGCCAATATAGCAGCTGGGGATAAACTTCCTGACATTGCACAGCTTGATGCAACGGCAGCTCTAGATATGTCAAGCTATGAGCTATTGGTAACTCCTGAAGCTCTTGGAATAGATACAGAATGCATAATTCCACAGGCTCTATCTGCCTACACAAGCAATAGACTACTAGCTGTTCCCTTCAATGCATCAGCATTGGTTCTATACTACAATAAGACACTTCTTGATGAGCTTGGATTAAATCCTCCTAAATCACTTGATGAGCTTATTGAGATTGCACCAAAGCTAGTCAAGAGGACTGAAGATGGAAAAATCTCCAGATATGCAATCATGGCAGCCCCTACAACCTATGAGCTTACTTCATTCATAGGTGCACAGAATGGACACTCTTATTTTGTAAATAATAAGAATGGACACCAGGGAGATCCAACAGAGGTACTATTGAAGCAGGATGGAACCTATAAGGCCTTTCTTGAGAAATGGAAGGAGCTATATGAGACAGGTGCTCTGTCAAATATTCCAAGCGGCAGCTCAACAGAGTTTATTGCAGGTCGCACAGCAATGATTCTTGGCTCATCCTCAAACTATCAGAGCTTAGCTTCAGCAGCTGATTCTTCATTCTCTATAGGAATAGCAGCAGTACCAACAGTTAACAGGACTGACAACTGCGGCTCTGCAATTGGAGGCGGAGCTCTATTCGCATTCCAGAATAGACCTGAGGTTAAGCAGGTAATAGAGTATCTGACAAGTGAAGAGATGCAATTTCTATGGTCAAAGAGCACAGGCTATATACCTGTAAACAAAGATACATATGAAATGCAGGATTATAAGGACTATGTAGCAGCTAATGCTGAGAGAGGAAGAGCTGCTGAGATAGTAATGCAATCAGATATGGATATCGTGAATGTCTGGCTTCCATCTGCATATCAGATCTATTACTCATTCCAGGAGAATATAAATGATGCGATTACTGGTGAAAAAGCAATAGATAAGGCAGTTGACGATATGACAGCTATAATAGAGAGCGCTATTTCAGATTATGCAAAGCAAAATAACAACTAACACTAATCTAATTGCATTCTCAAGAGATAATAGACTTGAGATGATTGAATCCATCCCCCTCTTAAAGGAGGGTGGATTTGATACCCTAGATCTCAACTTCTGTGAGATGATGAATCCTGATTCACCTCTCAACGACAGCAGAGCAGGTGATTATATAAAGAAGCTTAAGGATTTAAGAGACGAATATGGACTAGTCTATTTTCAATGCCATGTTCCCTACCCTAGAGATTGCAAAAGAAGCTATGAATCAGATAAGGCCATTTCAAGAGCTTTGGAATTTGCAGAGGAACTGGAGCTTCCTGCTGCTGTAATACATCCAATCAAGGGCTCTATCGAGGATAATATAAGCTACTTCTCCTATTTTGCAAAAAATACAGATAGTATTGCATTAGCAATAGAGAACATGGAAAGCAAGGATGAAATCTATAGCGTTGATGATCTGCTATCTATTGCAGCGCAAATAGGTAGAGCCGGAATATGTCTTGATGTAGGACATGCAAATGTCCTCGGACTCGATATAGCTTCATTCATAAAAGCAGCGGGTGATAAGCTTATAGCAACTCATATACATGATAACAATGGCATAAGCGATTTACATCTTCTTCCAGGTCTTGGAACCATAAGGTGGGAAGAGGTAATGAAGGCCTTCAAGGAGTGCTACAGTGGATATATCAACTATGAGGCAATGTACTTCTCACGCTATCTTCCAGCTTCCTTCAGGAATGAGACGCTAAGACTTGCCCGAGAGATCGGAAATTGGCTTCTTACTCTTTGAAGAAGGTACATTTCTCTTTATAAGCGCAAGCAGCACATAGAGAGCCAGGACACGAAGTGAATCCATCCTCGGCTCTCTCAAGCTGATGTATATGCCACTCCAATTCTGCAACATGAGCCTTAAGCGTCTCAAGACGCTCTGCTTCCTTGCTATATCTTGCTCTATATTGTCTTAAAAGCTCATCTCGTCTTTTGTTTCCGCTCTCGTCCTCACTCTTCATATTGACTATCTTCTTTATCTCATCAAGAGAGAAGCCAAGGCTCTTGAGCTCTGTAATACGCTTCAAATATACAATAGCTGTATCGGTGTAATAGCGCTGTCTGCCACTTGTGCGGCTAGCCTTTATAAGTCCTATTTCCTCGTAGTATCTTATAGTCCTCAATGATAAGCCTGTAATTGCTGCAAGCTGCCCTATTTTGTATGTATTCACATAAGGATTCTACCATAAAAGGAAGCTTTGAATTATACTTTGCTTATGATTTTCAAAGAAGTTCCCCAAACATTGTATTGCCATATAGGCGGAAGCGGCACCTGGGGCTGCGACTTTCCTGAGTCTCTTGATATTCCAGGTGTGACTCTCCTTTCAAAGGATATGGAATTTGAAACTCCATATGGAACATCCATTGCCATGAAGCTATATAAGATGGATAGCTCAATCACAAAGGACAATAAAGAGAGAACAGTGCTCTATGTCCCATTTCATGGCTGGGTTGGTATGTCTCCATATGATAAATGCTACTCAGAAAGAGTATTCTATGTACTCAAGAAGGCTGGCGTTAAGTACATATTGGCAGATGGATCAGGCGGTGGGATAAACTCACTTCTAGAGCCAGGAGATATTATCTGCGCATCAGACTTTGTGGATTATACAAAGAGAGTCTCTCATATAGGAGACTTCACACCTTATTCTGTAAGAATGAGAGATATTGTGAATCCTGATCTCAGACGAATACTATATCAATGTGCATCAAAATACTTCAAAAGAGTATTCAGTCATGGAGTCTATGCTGTTATGGAGCCACCAAGATTTGAAACAGCACAGGAGGTTAGAAAGCTAAGAGCAGATGGCTGCGACTTAAGCGGACATACTATGATGCCAGAGGCTGCGCTCTCGAGAGCTATTGGCGCTAACTATGCAGCTCTGTATGTGGTATCAAATCACGCAGAAGGCATAGAGCCAGAATGGGAAAGATCCATCTTCGATATCTATGGTGAATGTGCACCTATTGTCGGAAGGATAATGATTGAAGCAATGGCCGAGATTACACCTGAGAATGTAAAAGACAATTCAGAAGAGAACATCATAAAGATGACAGAGGATGTTCAAAAGCGAATACAGATCTGACAATGACATAGAGGCCTTATATAGAGTATAGTAGGGCCTCTATCTATAACTCAAAGCTGCTATGATTTCATCCACTGCTGCCTTATACTCAAGAATGCTTCCTTGATTCCTTCTTTGAAGCCTTCCATCTTATGAGTAAAGAATTGACATGGCAAAGAACTCTTCATCAAAGTGCTTGGCATTATCAAGCCTCTCATAGAGCCTTCTATAAAACTCATTCTTTAGCTTCATCAAGGATATGTCATCCTATAATCTATAGTCAAAAGCTTTGATTTCTGTTAACGATTCGCATATTTGTAGCCAATTTTGATGTTTTTTACGATATATAAGTATGAAAGAGAGCGTAAAACCGGAAAATAATGACAAGAGAGAATGGCCTAGAGAGAAGCTTGCAAGACTCTCTATTGATGCACTTACAGATAAAGAGCTGTTAATGCTCTTGATAGGCTCTGGAACCAATGGACGCAATGTGGATGCAATAGCCTCTGAGCTTTTGAAGAAGCTCGATAAGGAAGAGCATCTGGAGTCCAATGAGATAATGCTTATACCAGGAATTGGATTTGCAAAGGCCTCTATCATAGCTGCAGCCTTAGAGCTTGGACGAAGACGTAAGGGAAATATCTCATCAACGATATCGACAGCTAGAGACATATTCAACGAAGTAAGGCATTTCGCATCAAGAGAACAGGAAAATCTAATAGTCGTAATGCTCAATGGCGCATATGAAGTACTTGGGACAAGAGTTGTTACTAGAGGTCTCATTGACCAAACTCTATCTCATCCAAGAGATATATTTGCACCAGCTGTTGAGAAAAGAGCTATAGCAATATGCCTTGCACATAATCACCCAACAGGCAGAATAGAGCCAAGCGCAGCAGACAAAGCAATGACAAGGAGAATAAAAGAAAGCTCCCTGATACTTGGAATAAAGCTACTTGATCACATAATCTTTACAGATAGTGAGTACTACTCATTCCTTGAGCATTCCCTGATCTAATATGCGATATCGAGAATAAGCGGGGCATGATCAGAGCCCTTTACATCATCGATGATCATATTGTTGATTCTATTTCGTATTCTATCTGATGTGATGATGTAATCTATGCGCATGCCTTCGTTTTTCTCTCTTGCTCTAGCCTGGTAAGACCACCATGTGTACTGAATATCATATGGGAAAAGATATCTGAAGACATCTGTGAAGGATGCAGAGAATAACCTCTCAATATCAGCTCTCTCCTCTTTGGTATAGCCAGGCTTTCCATCAAGCTCTGGAGAATATACATCGATATCACATCTAGCAGCGTTGAAATCGCCACCTGCTATAACAGGCTTCTTGCTATCAAGAGTCCCAAAGAAATCAAGAAGATAGCTATCAAAGGCTGTTTTTCGCTCAATGCCTCTTCCTGCATTTGGAGCATACACCGATAAGACATAGAACCTATCAAACTCCAAAGCTATTACTCTGCCCTCTCCCAGCTCATCCCTTATGACAGCTATTGGCTTTGTTGAAGAAAACAGAGCGACACCAGAGTACCCCTTTCTCTCAGCATGATTATAGAAAGAGACGTAGCCATCAAGCTCTATTGGTGTAATATCAGCACTCATTTTCACCTCTTGAAGGGCTATGACGTCTGGCTTTTCTATTGCTATATACTCGCTAAAGCCCTTATTCATGATTGCTCTGAGACCATTCACATTCCAAGTCAGAAACTTCATTCAGCTAATCCACCCTATACTCTTTCTTTATCCTTTCCAGCAGCTTTCTTGCAGCAATGCTGCTGTGCTCTACTTGATCCTCTAGAAGAATTATCTCACGCTTTGGGAGCGTAAAGCCCTCTGGTTTAATCTCAATTAAAGAACCATCCTCAAGTGATGGCCTCACCATAAACTCAGGAATAAATGCATAGCCAAGTCCTGCCATAGCTAATGGAAGAAGCTCATTGCAGGTAGAAACGCCAATATCAGGATTCCATTCTATTCCATGATCTGCAAAATATTTGTTATGGAAATCTGCACTAGAGGTATAGCTCGAGTGTCCGATTATCGGCAGCTCAATGAGCTCTCGGAGCTTAATGCTATCATTATCACTCCTCTTAGCCTCTGGAGAGACTACAAGAAGCTCCTTGTATTTAAGAAGCGTAGTTTGATTGAAATCATTCTTCCTGTATATAGGACCATTTACAACAGCAAAATCAATAATACCCGATTTCAAAGCATCAATAGCCTGGCTTGTTGTATAGGATGCGATTGCAACATTGATATTCGGATATAGCCTTTTGAACGACCTAAGTGAATCTATCACTATGCTTGCCATTGCAGTATCCGTTGCTCCAATGCATATCATGCCAGCAGATAGATTATTCTCAGCTGACAATTGTGCCTCAGCAGATCTTATCTCATTGTAGGCAACAGATACATGCGCAAATAGCTTCTCGCCCTCGCTTGTCAGCGTTATTCCCCTATTGCTTCTTACCATGAGCTTACATCCAAGCTGCGCCTCAAGCTTCGTCATAAGCTTTGATATATTCGGCTGATTGCTATTTAGAAGCTTAGCAACCAAAGAGAAATTTCTGTACTTTCCCACATAGTAGAAAAGCTTGTAATAGTCGTAATTAATGTTCATCAGCTTATATGTATCATAAATACATGCTAATTAATAGATAAAAAACTGTCGATAAAAAATTAATCATTAAAAAATAATCTATTTATCTATTTCTTTTATTTTCCAATATTTACAAATTTAGTCTTATAAAAATGCAACAGAAAACAACAGTTTAGATATGTATATTTTACATACTTGGTATTACAAAATAATATTTTACAGAATAATAG
>CAVHSB010000001.1:7125-35797 GCA_963638635.1 Flexilinea sp. | reverse complement strand
CCTTGATGTGCACAATACCTGATGGTATATCGATTTCATGTTCAATGCGAACTGATAATTCTGTAAAGGTCATCAATACCATCAAGCAGGATAAAAAGAAATTCATTGTCAATAACATAAAGTATAGAAAGGAAGATAAGTGGGCTAATGCTGTTAAGGCTATTATGAGCGCATTTCAGGCAACAGGCGTTAAGCTAACAGGCCTCGATATCCTAATAGCAGGAGCTCCTACAGAGGGTAAGGAATATAATGCAATGATCTTCTCAGGTGTTGCTAAGATGCTGAATGATCTCTTCTTGCTCTCATTATCAGACAAGGAGCTTATAGCTCTTTGTAAGAGAGCTTCCTTGTTCTCCCCAGCCTTCAAGGCACAGGAGAGGGATCTGATAGCAATCTTTGAGAGCAAAGAAGGCAATGTAATGTTCTTTGATTTGAGTCATAAATCCCATGAGCTTCTTTCTCTGTCCTTAGAGCTTCTATCTGCATATATTCTAGATCCAGCAATACCATATTCAGTTTTAAAGCCTCTATTAGATGAATTCAGTGTAGATATCGTCCCGATATTCCAGTCTTTGGCAGCCGCCTTCCCTGGAGAGGATATAAAGAGCCTATCAGAGAAGGAATTGAGACTATATTGCAACAGACTACCTGAGGTAGATAGACACTCTATTGAGTATGTATTAGAAGAGAGCAATTTAGCAAAGAAGGGCTATGAGCTTTTGAAGGCTAAGGACTATGCGGGCTTTGGTAAGCTTCTATCTACTCAGCAGAGGAATCTGCAGAACAAAGCAGAGCTAACTAGCCCTGAGACTGATTGGCTTGTAAAACGTGCATTCGAATCCTCTGATGTCTTAGGTATTGCCCAGATATCACTTGGAAGACCAGGTACAATGCTTACGCTGATTGAATCAAATTCAGAGGTGTCTTATACTGAGCGCCTAGAGGAGTATGATAGGATTTTCGGCTTCCATGCATCGCTTAGATCCTTCATCCCATATGGCTCGGTAAAGGTACTCAATGAATATTCTACTGGTAAATGATGATGGTTATAAGGCAGAGGGCATAAATACTCTTGATGATGTTCTTACAGCTGCGGGACATAATATCTATGTCGTAGCTCCAATGAGCGAGCAAAGCGGCAAATCTCACTCTATGACAGTGAGGGGGAGTGTGACTGTAAGAGAATACAGAAGGAACAGATATAGTCTTACAGGCTCTCCTGCAGATTGCATAATATTCCCATTCAGAAGTGGTCTTATTGAAAATATAGATTTGGTTGTATCTGGCATCAATCATGGATACAACGTTAGTACAGATATCATATACTCAGGCACCTGTGGTGCTGCAAGACAAGCTGCTATGTATGGAATGAAGGCCATTGCGATAAGCACCGATAAAAGGAAGGATGAAGCTAATTACAACTTCAAGGCTACAGCAGAGTTTCTAAGAGATAATCTTGAGCTATTTGCCTCAAAGATAAGTGGTGAGACCTTCCTCAATATAAATACTCCATCCTCATTTGATGGCTATGAGCTTGCTGACTTAGGTGCTATTGACTATAGAGATGAGGTTGCTCTCAAAAGAGAAGCCAATGGAGATATTTCTCTGGAGTTCACAGGCATTAAGGCATCCTTCAGAATCTTTGAAAGAAAGCACAGAGCAGATTTTGAGGTTACAAGATCTGGTAAGGCCTCTTTATCATTCATAGATGTGCATCAGCATATATCATACCCAAATATGGAGAGCTTCAATGGCTGATTGGGAGGCTATATGCTCCAATTGCGGGCTATGCTGCCATGAGAAGGTCGTAACAGAGGATTTTCTATTGATTGATCCAACACGACCATGTGAGTACTTTGATGAGGATACGCACCTATGCACTGTTTACAGCGAACGCTTCAAAGTAAACAGGCGCTGCAGAAAGGTATCTCCGCTATTTGCTTCAACAACGCACTCGCTTCCTCCAACCTGTGCATATATTGAATACATGAAGGAGCATCATCTGAGAATAGCCAAGGATAGGCCTTTTATACTATCTTCCCTTGAAAATCTAGACTAGCATATAGAGTATTCGCAAAGAATGCTTGACCTCTCTTATCTCTTTCGATACTTTTATCGTAGAGGTTTATATATGGATAGCAAACGCTTTGTCTATCTAGACAACAATGCTACTACCGCCATGGCAGCTGAAGTAAAAGAGATCATGAGTGAGAACAGTGATCTCTATGGTAATGCTTCATCCATGCACGCTCTTGGACGCGATGCTGAAATCGGCATTGAATGGGCAAGAGGTGAGGTAGCTAAGCTTATAGATTCGGATCCAGATGAGATTTACTTCCTCTCTGGTGCTTCAGAAGCTAACAATACTGTCTTCAATATATTCAGAGACAGAATTGACGAGGGCTCTGATAGAAACAGAATAATAATCACAACAGTTGAGCATCCTGCTTCAATTGAGACTGCTAAGTATCTCAATAAGAAGGGGTATAAGGTTGAATTCGCACCTGTTGATAAGAGAGGCATTCTGAAGCTTGATGAGCTTGAGAGAATGCTTGGACGCGATGTTGCTCTTGTATCAGTAATGACAGGCAACAACGAAAGCGGAGCAATTCAGCCAGTTAAGGAGGCTGCAAGGCTTGCTCATAGCGTTGGTGCTTATTTTCATACAGATGCAACTCAGGCAATCGGCAAGATCAAGGTATCTGTAAAGGATATCGATGCGGATTATCTCTCATGCTCTGGCCATAAGTTCTATGGCCCTAAGGGTGTTGGCGTATTATATAGAAGACGCACGGCTCCTCTTACTCCATTTGTACATGGTGGGCACCAGGAGAAGGGTATGAGAGCAGGAACCTATAATACTCAGGCAATAATCGGCATAGGTAAGGCTGCAGAGCTTGCGAGATTGAATCTTAAAGAAGAGCACGATAAGCTATGGCACCTAAGAGAGCTGCTCAGAAAGGGTATTGAGGAGAGAGTTCCAAACGTTGTAGTAAATGGTACAAACGATGAGTCACTCTGTCTTCCAGGAACTCTTAATATATCATTCCCATCTGCAGAGGGTGAGTCTATCCTGCTGTATCTCGACTTAGAGGGCATTGAGGTATCTACAGGCTCTGCATGCGCATCAGGCTCACTTGAGCCAAGCTATGTATTGCTAGCCGCAGGTCTTGATGTAGAGCTTGCACACGGCTCTATAAGATTCTCCTTTGGACGCTATAATACAGAAGAGGATGTTGATTATGTTCTTGAGAAGCTCCCTCCTATTATCGATAGAATAAGAAGCATGAGCACAAGGAAGGCGTGAATATGGCAAATTCTAGTTTTATGGCCCAATGGGTCTATACTGATACAGTTAAGGATCATTTCATCAATCCAAGAAATCTCTGGAAGGAGAATGAGGATTTTGAGCCAGATGGAGTAGGAGAGGTAGGATCTCTTGCATGTGGCGATCAGATGAGAGTAGGTATTAAGGTCTCTGATGGCAAGGTAAGCGATATAAGGTGGCTCACATATGGCTGTGCATCTGCTATTGCATCAACCTCGATGATGAGTGAGCTTGTAAAGGGCATGAGCCTTAAGGATGCTTATGCCATAACTCCTAATATGATTACTGATGCTCTCGGCGGTCTTCCTGAGCATAAGTTCCATTGCTCTGTTCTTGGAGATAAGGCTCTCAGAGCTGCTATTGATGATTATCTTGAGAAGAATCATATGGATAATCCATACAAGAAGAGCATGGCAAAGATCGTATGCGAGTGCAAGGGCGTAACAGATCAGGCTATTGAGGAGCTTGTAAAGACAGATCAGGTTAAGTCCCTTGATGATCTAAAGAGGCTTACAGGAGCTGGTACTGGATGTGGTAAGTGTCAGGGAAAGCTCATCGGACTTATTGAAGAATATCTTCATATTTATGGGAAGCAATAAAAATGGCAGGACAGTACAGAGATGCAATAAAGGATGCCCTCTATCCTAAAAGAAGAGGTGTGATCACAGTACGCAATAGATATCTTAAAAGCGCTGAGCTCTCTGACTTTGATGCTGAGGCTATAAAGAAGCTCAGAGCCTCGCTCTCTCTATCAGTGAGGGTATTTGCTGAGCTTCTTGGTGTTAGCTCCAAAACAGTTGAAGCCTGGGAGGCTGGTACTAATACTCCAGGTGGCAGTGCCAGAAGGCTTCTTGCAATGCTGAAGAAGGATCCCGATTTCCTATTGGATTACGGAATCCTTATCGATAATACATCGCTTAGGTAACAGAGAATACTGAGCCTCCGATGAACTCCCTTAGAATAGAGTCCTTAGGAACGCTTTCTGGAGAGATCGGATAGATAAGCGATAGGAAGGAGAGCAGTCGCTGAGCAGTTGTAAATGCTTCGCCGCTCTCCTTTTTTACTGATTTAAGCAACGGTATCGCATATAGTGCGAGTACTCCAAGCTCATACTCGAGTGCGCTGTTTATCATAGCATCAGCATTATTCTGGTAAGGGAATATGTGATTCTTCTCACCACGCTCTACGCTAGGCCACATCTTTAGCGTCTCAGTTGCGCTAGTGCCTCGTGTCCTTGCGTCTCTTATCATGCGTCTGAGCATTCTATTGTCTGTTGTGGATATTCTTGATCTTGAATCAAGATTAAGCTGCGTGAGTGCAGATATGTATATTCTGTATGTAAGCTCATCATCTATTTCTGAGAAGAGTCCAGGATTGAGGCCATGAATACCCTCAATTACAATAATTGAATTATTTTCGAGATGTATTGCCTTCTCTCTATAGGATGTTTTGCTCTCTTTGAAGGAGAAGGATGCAAGATGTACATCCTTTCCTTTTAAGAGCTCTTCTATCTGCTCTCTAAACAGCTCTAGATTGAGAGCCTCAAGAACCTCATAGTCTCTCTTCCCATCCTCATCTAGCGGAATGCTACTAGTTGTATGGTAGTAGTCGTCTAGGCTTATCTTTATAGGATCAAATCCAAGTGCCTTAAGCTCCATTGAGAGCTTTAGCGAGAAGGTAGTCTTACCCGATGATGAGGGGCCTGAGATCGTTACAAGCTTTATATTCCTTCTCTTCGCGATATCATCTGCTATATTCGATATCCTTCTATGCATCAATGCCTCAGATATCGTTATAGCCTCATCTATCTTTCCATCTCTTGTGATCATATTAAGTGCACCAAGAGACTCTAGGCCTATATTCTCTGCTATTCTCTTGTTCTCCTTGAAGACTGAGAATAGAAGTGGATTATCTGTAAATTGTCGTATTCTGTCTGAGCTTCTGGCCTGTGGGTATCTCAGCAGCAGTCCATCCTCATACTCTCTAAGCTCCCATATCTCGATTGTCTTCGAATAGGGCAGCATAGGCTCATAGTCTACAGAAAGCATTCCGTCAAGAGAGTAGAAGCTGTATTCGCTCTCTCCCTCAGTCTCTAAAAGCTTTTTGGTCTCAATGAGATTATGTTCCTCTGTATACCTTATAGCCTCCTCAGAGCTTAGGCTTATGAGATCAATCTCTTTATTTTGATTGATAATCGCTCTCATCCTCTCTTCAAGTGCTTTGACATCTGCCTTGAAGTGGTCTCTATATGAGAAGTAGAAGCCATCTCCAAGGCTATGGCCTATTACGAGAGTCTTATCCTTATAGAGGGCTGCTGATGCGGTTTGAAGCAGCATGCATAGGCTCTTTCTGTATACTCTCTTGCCAAAGGGTGAGAATAGCCTTATTGGCTTTATTTCAGAGTTGTCCTTTATCTCTTTTTTTAGTGATATGACGACGCCATTGACTGTCGCAGCTACTACTGGATTCTCTTTATAAGGAAGCCTTGCCTCATCCTTGAATAGGTCTAGAAGGATGGTCTCTTCTGTCTCAATATGCTTACCATTAAGAACAATATGTTTCTTATTCATAATCAAAATATAATTGGTTGGATTGAAAAACTGAAGAAATATCTTCTCTAGTACAGCGATATTATTTGCGATATAATCACACCATGCGCATTTTGTCTATAAATCTAGAAAACAATGAGAAGAAAACAGAGGATGTCACAGATCTCTCTGCCTTTTCATATGCCATTAGTTATCTGGAAAAGGATAAGAATGCACTCTTTATTGTAGCTCCATCAGCTGACAAGAGAGCACAGGAGATAGCTTTCATATACACATCTCCAATAAGCTCTAAGCTTGCTATAGCTCATGCAAGACTGCCATTGAAGGAGTTCTTCTCTAGCGCTTCCTATGATGTGATTTTGATTAAGAATTTGTCTCGTAAGCTTTCATATATAACTCTTGATAGGAATAGCGTAGAAATCTTTCCAAGTGAGAGTCTCAGGGGAAGAAGCTCCCTGCGCTTTGGTGAGATACTCAAGAAGAATCCATATGATGTTGCACTTGCAACAGGCCCAGCAGGAGATAATGGAGTTGTTTTTGCTTCCTTGCAATATGAGGGTGAGAACATATATGGAGAGGGACTTGGCAATGTATTCTATCAGAAGAATCTCAAGGGCATGATATTCTCAATTGAAGAATTGAGTGATATAGCGTCAGCACCTGATAAGAGAATAGAGAAGTCAAAGCTTTATAGGAGAATAATAAGTGAGGGCTCTGCCACTATAATCTCTGATGCGCTTCGCCTTGGATGGACACCTGTAGGGTACTATAGTAGACGCTTTGATCCTAGAGCTTACCACCTCGATGGAAAGAGCCTGCTTGATAGTATGGCTTCTGAGCCTCTTCCATCCTGGAAGGATCTCCTAGCTCTTGGTACAAATCTTGGAATATTCTCGCTTGATGCTGTTTTGAAGCTATATAGAGCAGCTTTAGAGGAGGGGCTTGATAGCGTACACCTCGGCGCAGTCCTTGCCTATGTATTGAGCTTAAAGGATGATGACATGCATTGGCTTGGCCTTAAGGACAGATCTGTAGACGAGATAGTATCCCTAATTCATAGAATAGGCTCTGTAAGGGATGCTGGACTTAGATATAAGGATGGTCTTAGAGCATTTCAAAATGCATATAAGAATGGATATAACCAGCCATTCCTTTATGATATTAGGGGACAATATGGGGAAGCTTTAATGTCGCTTCTTGGAATTGATTTAGAGCTATATATATCCTTGATAAGACCAAAGCGTGAAATGGATGAACGCTGTTCGACTATCTTCGCACTATATGATGCTGTATATTCTCTAGCGCTAATATCCTTAGGCTATTCTCCACTTGCCTCATCAGCCTTCTCTGAATATATTCCAGAGCTTGCTTATCATAATCCAATACTAGCAAGAGTGTTCATGAGGACCTATAAGCCATTTGGAATTAACTCAAAAGAGCTATTTAGGATAGGACTTCCTATCTTTAAGGCTTTAGAAGGTGATAATCATTACATTCCAGAGCACTTCAGAGAGAACGGAGTAAGCACATTATCCTTCAGAACAGTATCTCCTGTAAGATTGCTATCAGCCTATAATGAGGAGATGCTTAAGGCTGAGATTTGGCTGAAGTCCAATAGAGATATTAAGCGTGCAAAGTCTTTATCTAAGAGTATAGCTGTAGGCCCTAATGAGGATCTTGGGCGGGATGGGGATCCTGGATTGAGTAAGTAGATTCCATTCTTTTCCATAAGAAGTGGAACATGAGTGTGTCCTGATATGAAGATATCCCCGCTCCTTAAGTCGAAGTCGTTGTAGGAATATATATCTCCATGTGTCATATAGATAGTCTTACCAAAGTAGGCGAGCTTTCTGTATAGCGGTGGAAATTGGATATCCTCATATTCATAGAATCTGTCTGAGTTGCCTCTTACTGCTATAAGATTCCTATAGAATGGATCAAAGGAATCAGGGCATTGATCTCCTGCTGATAGAATATCTTGACAGCTGTATTTCTCTGCAGCTTTCTTAATAAGATTGACACCAATAGCATCCCCATGGATGTCTGATGTTATGATAAGCATTCTGTCCATAGACAGGATTATATATTTGAAATATTTTAAATACACCAAAAATCTATTAAACTAATGCTTAGGTTTCGTAACCTATGATTATATAAAGCGTTAATTATTCCTGGAGATAAGATGGAAGAGAGATATTTGACAACAGATGATGGCAAGAAGCTTTTTTATAGAGTATGGAGCGTTGAGAAGCCTGTAGCGACTATACATATCAATCATGGTATGGCAGAGCATAGCAAACGCTATGATGAGTTTGCTAAGGCTATGAATAAGGATGGCTTTGCTGTCTATGCTCAGGATCATAGAGGCCATGGAAAGAACGCAGATGGCTGCTATGGATATTTTGCAGATAGTGATGGCTGGATGAGAATATGTAATGATAGCTTTGCTCTCGATATGCTTATCAAGGAAGAATATCCAGATATTCCTCATTTCATCTTCGGACACTCTATGGGCTCATTCCTGACAAGAACTAATATCGCACTTCATAGCGAGTCCTATGATGCTGCTGTAATATGCGGTACCGGTGGCTCTCAGGGGATTCTTGGAAGGATTGGTCTTAGGCTTGCAGCTATGCATATCAAAAAGAAGGGTGCTAAAGAAAAGGATCCTCTTCTAGATAAACTTGCCTTTGGAGGCTATAACAAGAGATTTAAGGGAGAAGGGGAGTTTGCATGGCTTTCCAGTGATAGAAAAGAGGTTGAGAAGTACATAAAGGATCCAGAGTGTGGTTTCATTTGCTCTACTTCATTCTACAGGGATCTTATTACCGGCTCCTTTACTGCAAATGATGAAAAGCTTGCAGCCTCAATCAGAAAGGAGCTTCCTATTATGCTGATATCTGGAGACATGGATCCAGTCGGCGGCTACTCAAAGGGCGTCAGGGAGAGCTATGAGCGCTATAAGAGGCTTGGTATCAAGGATGTGCGCCTAAGCTTAATCAAGGATGGAAGACATGAGATTTTGAATGATAGAATGAGAGGTGATGTCATCTCTAAGGTTTCATCCTTCTACAAGGAATTTCTAGATGAAAGAAAATAAAGCGCCATTAATGCACCGCTTTGCGCTTTGGTGGATTGATTACTGGCAGGTAATAAAGTCAGTACTCAGAAGCATAGGCAATGATAACGTCACTATACTATCATCCGGTTTAGTATACTCATCCCTTATTGCGGTAGTGCCTTGCATTACATTCTTATTCGTATTCTTCTCATCCTTTGGTGTTCTGCAGCCTTTTCTTATGCTCCTAGAGCGTATATTCTCTGATGCACTTGGAACTGAGCTATCGCACTCACTAGTGACAATGATAAGCGGCTATTCGTCTAATGCGATGACTCTTGGAATATTTGGCATAGTATCATTCATGATTACCGGTATGTTCCTTGTTAATAAGATATATGCCGTAATAAACCAGATATTCAGAACAAGACCAAGATCTGGAATGATGAAGAGATTCTCGATGATTCTCATGTTCCTTATAGTCTTCGGCTTCGTTGCAGCCTTGCTATTTGCATTCAGCTATAATATGCAAAACCAGGTAAATGCCAAGCTTACTGGTATTGATACTACCTTCATGCAAAGAATCAATAATAGAATAATTCCTTGGGCACTATTATATATTCTCTTTTTAGTTGTTCTTAAGGCAATTCCTAATGCTAAGGTCAAATTCTCCTCTGCTAATGTTGCTGCAATTACAGGAACTATTGCGATGATTATATCTTCACATATATTCAAGACTGTAATCGTTACCTCTGTAATGCACTCTGTAATATATGGATCTCTTGCATCCTTCTTCTTTGCGCTATTGTATCTATATATATTCTGGTACATAGTCATTTGCATTGCTGAAATATGCTACATACATCAATTCAGGCCAGATAGAAATACTCTTCTTGGACGTCCTCAGCTTCCAGGTAAAATCCTGGTTGAGGCTATAAATGTGCTATTGCTTATTGCTGATAGGTTCAATAAGGCTCAAGGCCCTACATCCTCAAAGGAGCTTTCAAGAAAGGCGATAATCCCTATGAGCAGACTAGCATCGTATCTTAATGATTTTGAAGAGGCTGGGTTCATAATATCGTGCAATACGCAGGCAACGCTGTTTGTGCCTGCAAAACCGCTTGATCAGATAAAGCTTACTGAGGTGCTTGCTGTATTATATGGTGCAGATGAGGTAACATCTGAAGTCGATACTCTAGGTGAGGCAGTTGCAATGGAGTTCTTCAAGGGCGGAGAGGAGCCCTTTAAGGAGCTTACCCTAGAGAATTTATTGGAGAGAACATGATTATAGATAAACGTCTTGCTGACGAGATAGATAAGGCAGCACTTCCTAATGCTGCAGATCCAAATAGCTATGCAGTAAAGCGCTACAGCGCTGAAGGGCTAGATGTCAGATTCATGAGAATGCCTAAGTGTCTTTCAGATACAAGCATCGTATCAATTGAGTATTCGCTTGCAGCGCTATATAACGGTGAATATATCTATTGTGTCTCTGTAGAGCATGAGGATCTGAGAGATTTGGCATCATTCCTCGGTGAGAGCGTTAAGACGCTTCAGAATGACTATGGCACCAAGGGCTTTTTCACACCATCCCATATTGTTGCATATGGAGATGGAAGAAAGGAGGATTTAGGTCTTATTACAGCTAAGGATGAGAGTGCTATATTCCAGATCCTTTCAGATACTCTTCTAGATAGCCTAGATATCATAGAGGAGCTAAAGGAAGTCAATGAGTGAGCTCTCTCTTGGCATAATCGGAGCCGGTGCACTCTCGGAGCGCCATGCTGTAGCTATAGGCTCTGTTGATGGCTTATCGCTTGCTGCAGTCAGAAGCCATAGGATAGCAAGGGCTAAGGAGTTCTCATCTCGGCATAGTGCAATCAAGAGCTATGAAGAGATTGAGTATATGCTTGACGATGGCGATATTGATGGCATTGTCGCAATTACAGCCCTAGCTGAGAGAGCTGAGGCTATTAAGCTTGCTTTGAAATCTGGACGTCCAGTAATTGCTGAGACACCTCTTTCTGATAATCCTAATGCTATTAAGGAGCTTATTTCGATTTCTCAGGATGAGTGTGTTCCTATAATACCTGTAGTAAGACATAGATTTTCTGAGTGCATAAGCTTTATGAAGAGTGTTGATATAGGCAAGATAATAAAACTATCTGTGAGCTATATCTACAATAAGACAGAGAGTGCTTATAAATCAGAAAGAGAGTCGCTTTCTCCTTTATACAGAGAAGGCTATGAGCCTTTGGATGTGCTTCTCTATTTAGGCGGAAAGCCTCAAAGCCTATCATCAGTAGCTTCAAATATCATAAAGCATTCAGACTACGATGATGCTATAAATGCTATATTCAGGTTTCAGAGCGGGGCACTTGGCAGCTTTGAGCTAATATCGAGTGCATATAGAAAATCATCCTTCTCTGTTGATCTTTATGGGGAAAAGGGCACTCTTTATTATGAAAATGGAGTTCTCTCTGGATACGTAGATGGAATAGGAGAGGTGGAGCTAAAGGAGAAGAGCAATCTTCTCTCCTCCTTCTATGGAAGCTTTCTTAAATCAATGTTCTCAGGCTCTGAGCTAGAGTCAAAGGCTGAGGATGCGCTCTTAGTATCTAAGGTGATAGCCGCATTACATGTCAATTGAGGTGCTTCTATAATCCTTTAGTGCAAGATTGAATTTATCAAGTAGGGCTATGAATGCAATTCTCTCATCGTCAGTGAAGGAGGATAGAATAACGCTTGATGCATTTTCTAATGCTGATTGTATTTTATCTGCTTCTTCTCTGCCCTTCTTTGTCAAAGAGAGCTTTGCCTTGTATTTTGAATCATTTTCGAATTTCTTCTTTATGAAATGATTCTCCTCAAGATCCTTCAGTGCTCTAGAGATTGCTGCCTTATCTAGATGTGCAACATCAGATAGCGTTGCAGAGTAGATGTTATCATCTGACTTTGCGATGCTATAGAGGCATACGATATGCATTATCTTGAAATTCTCTTCGTCGCTTAAAGATGCTCTGATTGCTTGTAAATCCTTGTAAATGGCATTATTGAGCACAACTATGCTCTCTAATGTAGCTTCATTCATATGCTAGTCCCCTTTAGCTATATGTTATATAAAATATAAGCAGATGCAAATCTGCAATAATCAAGACAAGAAAAAATGGAGAGTGTGTCTCTCCATTTCCTTGGTTGGGCCCTGCGAGACTTGAACTCGCGACCCAAGGATTATGAGTCCCTTGCTCTAACCACTGAGCTAAAGGCCCATTGGATATTCTATGGGAAATTTATATTCAAATCAATATATATAAAGCATCATAAATTGATATTTTTGTTATTTTTCTCTTGATTTTCTCTGTTATTAGCTCATTAAGACAATGAAATCGCATGAATGCATGCCTTGCAGAGGAGCTTGAAATAGAGATGCAGAATAAAAAATAGCATTTAATACTGTATTATTTATGTTAATTATCTTAAATCGTTGAATACTCATTAGAATTATTTGATATAATAGTCTCGGAGTTTTTATGAAGAAGCTTTTTGCAGTTCTATTGCTATCATTAGTTATCATCGTGTCTGCCTCATCGGCGTCAATTCATTTTGTATTCTCATCCCTTCGTCAGCATCCAGATATTCTCTGGGGCTTTGTTCCAACCTATGGAGTTGCAGGGGTAGGCTATACAGGTTTTTCCTTGATAGAAGGTAATACTACAGATTTCCAGGTATTAGCTGGTGGTGGATACCAGAATAGAAGACTATGGCAAGACCCTCTTAATGGTACTTTACGGGAGGCTGATCCAATCATCTATGATGTTGCAGGTGCAGATCTTTCCTTCAGATTCGTACAGGGCTTCTCTGAATCACCTGTTGATGATAAGGATCTTCTATCATTGACTGTTGGCTACAACTTAAAGTATGAGGCTGCACTTGATTCTATGAAGAAGGGCAAGATGATGAAGCTTCCATATGAGTATGAGGTAGTGAGCCTTAATGAGTATCTAGGAGGAAGCGGGAACTATGATGGTGCGGTATATCCAGATCTAAATGGAAACCATATGCTTCTTGCAAATGAGCTATTTATAAGGCTCAAGCTTGATATGATGCATGACGATATCTTCAAAAATACTGGCTTTGTATCATATATTGAGGCTGCTTGGGCGCCAAAGGCTATTAACAGCGCACTTGATGGGTATGCTGATTACTACTCCCTGACCTTTAATGCAGTAGGCTCCTATACTCTATGCCAGGTTAAAACAGATAACATGAATTGGTTCAGCATTACAGCTATAGATAGATTCAATGCAAACTATACCTCTGGTACAGCTATTCCAAAGTATGTTGAGTATCCTACATCACTTGGAAGAAAGGTTAGAGGCTTCAATCCTTATACCTATAACTCAGAGTTCACTATCGTAAATAATTTCGATATCAGATTTGCAGGACCAGAAATGGGTGTACATGGACTTGCTCCAAGAGTCAATCTGTTCTTCGACTTAGGCTATGGATGTGGTAAGCAATACAATACAGACATCTATGCTAATAACCACCTAGCATCAGCTGGTGCTCAATTTACAGTAACGTTCTTTGATTTCATTGACCTCGGCTACCAGGTTGCATACCTATTGGTTGGAAAGAAGTACACAATCGGAGATAACAGATTAAGCACATCCGTTACCTTCTTCTTAGACTTCTAATTGTTCTTCTTTCTTCTCTCTTTTCTCTCAGCACGGCCGCTCTTGGCTTTATTGTCTTCTGTTAAATAGAACTCAGTAAGCATAGGGTGGCCTGTTTTTCTGGTTGAGGAGAGCATCCTCTCAAAGCGTGGTCTGTTATAGCGCTGGATAATTAGGCATGGCATATTAAGAATAAAGGTATAGATTATTATGAATAACCACTCCTCATGTACTGTGCAGAAGAGCACAACTGTAGCAAATAGTATTGCATAGAAGTGGCATAGCTCTGCACGTAAGCTCTCAAGAAGATACATTGAGATATAATCATCATTGATCTTCTCTCTTGTCATTGATTTCTTATCAAAGGAGCCAACAGCTGGAATATAGTCCTTCCATAGCTTTATCTTTAAGTACTTCTCATATATCTGTCCTTTCTTCTCAAATGGCCTTGATCTGAATAAAGGATAGATATTTCTGAGAGTCTTATAGGATATTAGGTTAACAAGATATGAGGATATGAATTGCGTTATTATGATTATTATGATAACGGGCCAGCCACTGATTGGTAGTCTTGCGTTAAGTAGAGTCTCTAGCATATCTACCTCAGGTACGGATTAGCTTCTGCCTTCAATTCTGCATTCTCGATGCCAGAGAGCGCAAGCCTTTTCTCAATATCATCCCTCTGATACTCTCTTATATGTCTAACTGTAATATATAGAAGACTATCATTCATTTCTATTGCTGGATTTAGTCCATTTCTGAGAAGCCTAGAGTATGCGATAAAGCAATCATCTGCATTGTCATATGGCTCTGTCACATACATAAACCAGCCACTCTCTTCATCACTCTTAGCTTTCTTATCCCCTTCTTTTATGACGCTGATTGTTACATCCCCGCCACTTGTATTGAATAGTCCTAGCTCCTTAAGAGGTGCAGCGCTTAGCTCTAGTGTGTCGCTATTCATTGTCTCGTGGACTTTATCTGAGACAATTACGATAGAATCTAGTCCTGTCTTATCAGAATGTATGCTTAAGACAGCTCCAATAGAATATATATTGCTTCTTGCAACATGAGCTTCATCGGAGAAGATCTCGCTTGTTGCTAATACATATTCTTCCCTATCACTTACAAACCAAGAAGCTCTTTCGGCAAAAAGAGATAAAGTTGCAAACATCAAAAGCGCAAACAAGGATAAGGTCTTTTTCATATCTAATTTGCTATTATAATAATGAGACGATAAAAAATCCATTATCTAGCAATCTTGCATTATAAGAGTTAATCAATCATAATCGTCATTATGAGCGAAAAAGAGATTCAGAGTACACATTGGGCCGATATTATGGCCGATAAGATCATTCGCGAAAAAGGCGATAAAGAGTTGTATACATGTGCATCAGGCATCACACCCTCAGGCACTGTTCATATTGGTAATTTCAGAGAAATCATAACTGTAGAGCTTGTTACCAGAGCTCTTAGAGAAAAGGGTAAGAACGTAAGATTCATCTACTCATGGGATGACTATGATGTTTTCAGAAAGGTTCCTAAGAATATGCCAGAGCCAGAGCTTTTGGCTAAGTACCTTAGAAAGCCTATTACTCTTGTACCAGATACAACAGGAAGAGCTGAGAACTACGCTAGAGCTAATGAGGTCGCTGTTGAGAAAATCCTTCCTACAGTAGGCGTATTTCCAGAGTTTTTATACCAGGCAGACCGCTACAGACACAATAGATATGCTAAGGGCATCAGAACAGCACTTGAGAAGAGAGATGAAATCAGAGCTATTTTGAATGAATATAGAACAGAGCCTCTTGCTGAGGATTGGTGGCCAATTTCTGTATTCTCATCCTTCACAGATAAGGATACTACCACAATTCTAGGCTGGGATGGTGAGTGGAAGATCACATATAGAGATGATGAATGTGGCAAGGAAGAGACTATAGATATCAGAGAGACTCCTAATACTAAGCTTCCTTGGAGAATTGACTGGCCTATGAGATGGACTGAAGAGAAGGTTGACTTCGAGCCAGGTGGAAAGGATCACCTGACAGAGGGTGGCTCCTATGATACCTCAAAGAATGTCGTAAAGGTATTCGGCGGTGAGGCTCCTGTCACAATGCGCTATGACTTTATAAAGCTTAAAGGCATGGGTGGTAAGATATCTTCATCTGGTGGTGAGGTTGCTGACCTATATGATGTTCTTGCTGTATATCCTCCAGAGATCGTTCGTTACCTATTTGTTGGTACAAGACCTCAGAGTGAGTTTGCTATCTCCTTTGATTTGGATGTTCTCAAAATCTATGAGGACTATGACAATACTGAGAGAATCTACTTCGGACTCCTTCCTGTAAATGAAAAGAGACTTGAGAAGGAGAAGAGAATCTATGAGCTATCTCAGGTTGATGATAAGAAGATTCCTGCAGAGCCTGGCTACCAGATTCCATTCAGACATCTATGCAACTATCTGCAGATCTATTCAAATGATGTGGATGCTGTTATGGAGAGATTTGAGGATGCAACAGAGAGCCAGAGGAAGAGACTTAAGGTAAGACTTAAGTGCGCAAAGAATTGGCTTGAGATGTATGCTCCAGAGGAGTTCAAATTCTCACTTTCAAATGATAAGGCAGATCTTACAGAGGTTGAAGCTAAGGCAGTTAAGGATTTAGCTGGCTATGTAGCTGAATACTTGGATAAGCTTTCTGAGAAGGAGTTCAGTACATATATCTACAAGGCTGCAGAGGATAACGGACTTGAAAGCAGTGCATTCTTCAGAGCTGTTTATCTTGCACTTATAGGAAAAGAGAAGGGACCTAAGCTTGCATCCTTCCTAAAGGCTTGTGGGTCAGAGAAGATTGTTCCGATTCTTAGCAGATACTAGAGGTAATATATGAAGGTAATACTTATAAATGGATCTCCAAGAGAGCATGGCTGTACATATACAGCACTATGTGAGGTTGCATCTTCCTTTAAAAAGCATGGAATTGATTATGAGATCATTCAGGCAACAGCAGATAAGGATGCTATAAGCGAAATAGCGGGAAAGGTAGCTGAGGCTGATGGCCTAGTTGTAGGATCTCCTGTTTACTATGCATCAGCATCTGGTCTATGTACATTATTCCTCGATGAGCTCTTTAACAGAATCTCAGGGAAGGTAAGATTGAAGCCTGCAGCAGCTGTCACCTCATGCAGAAGAGGTGGTGCAAGTGCTACATTTGACCAAATTAATAAGTATTTCACAATCTCTGAGATGGTTGTCGTATCTTCAAACTATTGGAATCAGGTGCATGGAAATACACCTGATGAGGTAAGAGAGGATAAGGAAGGCATGCAGACTATGCGTCTTCTTGGCGATAATATGTCATATGTAATCAATGCCTTTAAGAAGGCTGGGCTTCCTCTCTATGATAAGGAAGAAAGAGTCAGAACGAATTTTATAAGATGAAAAAGCTACTTAGATTTATCAATGGCTATAAGAAAGAGGCCTTTTTTGCGCCTCTTTTTAAATTAACAGAGGCCATATTCGAATTATTGGTTCCTATTTGCGTTGCTTCTCTTATCAACGTGGGAATCCAGAATGGTGATAGGAGCCATATAATCCATATGGCTCTTTTGATGATAGCGCTAGGTCTGTTAGGCCTTGCTGCATCCGTAACAGCACAATTCTTCTCAGCTAAGGCTGCAACTGGCTTTGCTCTTAAGATGAAGAATGAGCTATTTGCGCATATTGAGAGCTTGAGCGCTATAGATAGAGATAAGCTTGGAGCTTCAACTCTTTTGACACGTCTTACTAGCGATTCGCAATTGGTGCAGAATGGAATAAACATGTTCCTGCGTCTATTTCTCAGATCTCCCTTTGTAGTGCTTGGCGCAGCTGTAATGGCATTCACTGTTGATAGCACGCTTGCATGGATATTCGTAATAATCATTCCTCTGTTGTCTGTTATCGTATATTTCATAATGCGCTATACAGTTCCTATGTATAAGAAGGTACAAAGAGGTCTTGATAGAATCACAGGAAAGACAAGAGAGAATCTATCTGGAGTAAGAGTAATAAGAGCCTTTTGCAAGGAGAATGAGGAGAAGAAGGAATATAAGGAAGCTCTTGATGATCTTTATGATATGCAAATCACATCAGGTCATGTATCTGCTCTTTTGAATCCTATCACATATATAATAATAAACTTCGCAGTAATAGTGATCGTTTACTTTGCATCCGAGCGCTATAAGCTCAATCTTATCGCAACTGGCTCCATCATAGCCCTAGTAAACTACATGAACCAGATTCTTGTTGAGCTTGTAAAGCTTGCAAATCTCATTATCACTATTACAAGAGCTATAGCAGCTGGTGAGAGAATTCAGTCTGTATTTGATATGAAGCCTTCTATAACATCTCCAAAGGATGGAAGGGTTGGCGATAAGAGCAATGCTGAGGCATATAGCTTCAAGCATGTTACTCTAAGCTATACAGGTGAGGGTAAGCCATCACTTTCAGATATCGACTTCAGTGTAAAGAAGGGTGAGAAGATAGGCATAATCGGTGGTACAGGATCTGGAAAGACCAGTCTAGTTAATCTTCTTCCGAGAGTTTATGAAGCAACGGATGGTGAAGTATCTGTATTGGGGCTTCCTGTAAAGGAGTGGAGCTTAGAGGCTCTCAGAGATGAGATAGCTGTCGTTCCTCAAAAGGCTATGCTTTTCAAGGGTACTATCAGAGATAATCTCAAATGGGGCTGTGAGGATAGTACAGATGAAGAGCTATATGAGGCTTTGAGAAGAGCACAGGCACTTGAGTTTGTCGAGAAGAAGGAAGGCAAGCTTGATTATATGGTAGAGGCTAGAGGCAGAAATCTCTCAGGAGGCCAGCGCCAGAGACTCAGCATTGCAAGAGCTCTCGCAAAGAAGAATGCTTCAATTCTCATACTAGATGATAGTGCATCAGCACTTGATTATAAGACAGAGTCAGCCTTGAGAGAGTCAATAAAGGAGCTTGATAGGACTCTTATTGTAGTTTCTCAAAGAACAAGCTCTCTTCTGGCTATGGATAGAATCGTAGTACTCGATAAGGGCCAGATGGTAGATATAGCTCCTCATGAGGTATTGCTTCAGCGCTGTCAGGTATATAAAGAGATCTATAACTCTCAATTTGGATCAAGGGAGGCAAAATGATGAATAATAAGAAGCATGTAATCAAAAGACTCCTTGGGTATATAAAGCCATATAGAGGCTTCCTTGTTCTTTCCCTGATCTCTTCCTTGATGGCAGTTCTATCGACCCTGTTCTTCCCTATGATTGTCGGAGATGCAGTTGATGCACTTGCAGCTTTAGAGTGGAGCGAGTTCTTCAATCTATTGATCATACTTGTAGTAATTGCAGCACTTACTGCTTTGTTTCAATATCTTTTGTCGATATCTAATAACAAGCTGGTTTATTCGATATCTAGAAATATAAGAGAAGAGGTATTTGCACATATCCAGCATCTGCCGCTCTCGTATCTTGATTCACATCCTCAGGGTGATATCGTATCAAGAGTAATCTCTGATGCAGATCAGATTACTGATGGCCTACTACTGGGCTTTACTCAGCTATTTACTGGTGTTCTTACAATATTAGGCACTCTCATCTGTCTATTCTCAATCAATTATGTAGTAGCTCTCGTTGTGCTTCTTGTAACGCCTATATCTCTCTTTACTGCATCCTTTATAGCAAAGAGAAGCTATACGCTCTTTCATAAGCAAAGCAAGGCAAGAGGCGAGCAGACAGCATACATGGATGAGATGATTAGTGGAAGCGGTGTTGTAGAGCTATTCAATAGAGAGAAAATCAGCTCAGAGCACTTTGATGAGCTTGATAAGGAGTGGGCGGGATATTCACTCTTCGCAACCTTCTACTCATCACTCGTAAATCCTGTTACAAGATTCGTCAACAGTGTTGTATATACTGGCGTTGCACTCTCTGGTGGCTTATTTGCGCTTATGGGCTATCTATCAGTTGGAAGCCTATTCTCTATACTCTCATATGCATCTAGCTACACAAAGCCTTTCAATGAGATTACCGGAGTTCTTACAGAGCTTCAGAATGCTATAGCATCTGCTGAGCGCCTTTTTGATCTCATTGATGAGAAGGAGGAAGAAAAGGAGAAGAATGATGAGCTTCGGGATGTTGATGGCAATGTAGCTATTGAGAATGTTGAGTTCTCATATGTAAAGGACAGAAGACTTATCGAGAACTTCTCAATAGATGTAAAGAAGGGCATGAAGATTGCTCTAGTAGGTCCTACTGGATGTGGAAAGACTACTGTTATTAATCTTCTTATGAGATTCTATGATGTTGATTCAGGCTCCATTAAGATTGATGGTAAGGACATAAGATCTGTTACGAGAGATAGCCTCAGAAAGAGCTATGGCATGGTGCTCCAGGAGACATGGCTTAAGAATTGCTCAATAAGAGACAATATTAGATATGCTAAGCCTGATGCTACAGATGAAGAGGTTAAGAGAGCTGCTAGGGTATGCCATATTGATACCTTCATTGAGTCTCTTCCAAATGGATACGATGAGATTATAGGTGATGAGAGCGAGGATATTTCAGCTGGTCAGAAGCAGCTTTTATGCATTGCCCGCGTAATACTTGCCGAGCCAGATATCTTAATTCTAGATGAGGCTACCTCTTCAATCGATACTCGTACAGAGCTGTTTATACAGGAAGCCTTTGCATCTCTCATGGAGGATCATACGAGCTTTGTAGTTGCTCACCGTCTCTCTACAATCAAGTCATCTGATGCCATAATCGTAATGAAGGATGGCCATATACTTGAGATAGGAGACCATGAGACGCTTCTCAAGAACGAGGGCTTCTACTCTGAGCTCTATAACTCACAATTTGCATAAAACGTCTCAATTATTTATTATATCTAATGAATATGAGAGACTTTATAAGGCGAAATCTAGCTAACTTTGTTACGGCACTACGCATCCCATTTGCGGTGATGATGGTGCCGTTTAGCGTCTTTTCAAGAGGCTATCTCATATTCTTAACGCTTGCTGGTATTACAGATGTAGTAGATGGAACGATAGCAAGAAAGCTAGAGATCAAGAGTACTTTCGGCTCGAGGCTTGATAGCATATCTGATTTAATATTCTATGTCATTGCTTATGCTAAGCTTATGCCATTTCTGCTTGCTCATCTCAATCTTAGGATTTGGATTTATCTTGGATTTGTTGCATCCATGAGACTTTTCTGCTATATACTCGCATTCATAAAGTATAGATGCTATCTATCGCATCATACTTATCTCAATAAGGCCTCAAGCGTAGGACTTTTCTTTGCTATCTATGCTATGCCTCTTATTCCTGATTATACAGGAACGATTGTTGGATTGATTATCACTGTTTCGCTTTTAGCTGCAATAGAGGAGATCTCCATAGTTGCTATTTCTGATAAGCACGAGAGCGATGTACATACCGTTCTAGACGCTATTGCAAGACATAGAGCTAAGGACGCTGATTAATCCTTGAAGACCCTATCTAGGATTATGGAGTTTGTTCTCCATTTATCCTGGCATTTTACTCTGAGATCAAGATGTACTCTAGAGCCTGGGAATATTCTCTTCATCTCTTTCTGGGCTTCGACTCTTATTCTCTTTATGTTCTCTCCGCCCTTGCCGACTATAATGCCCTTCTGTCCCTCACGCTCTACATTTATGAATGCGCGTATCCAGACCTCCTTCTCTTCTTCGTTGTATTCCATATCTGAAATCTCAACAAAGATTACATGTGGCATTTCTTCGATTAAGCCTGTTATTGTCTTCTCTCTGATTATCTCAGACAATCTGAACTCAAGATCCTGATCTGTGTATTCATTCTCGCCATATAGAAGCTCGCCTTCCTTGGCTAGCTTGAATATCTCAATCAATAGCTCATCAACGCCCTCATCAGCCTTTGCTGATATCTCGATAACTGGAACATCTGGAAGATTCTCCTTTAAGAAGAAATGAGCATCATCCTTGTTGTTGTCTGTTAGGATATCGCTCTTGTTGATAGCTGCAACCGTAGGAACCTTGGCATTCCTTACCATCTCAATAAGCGCTTCCTCTTCCTTCTTTGCGCTTCTAGTTCCATCAATGATATATAGGATGATATCGCTATCCTGGAGTGCAGATATAGTAACATCCTGCATTCTTTTGTTTATCTCTCTATTCTCAAGATGGAAGCCCGGTGTATCTGTGAAGATAAGCTGACCTCTTTGGTCTGTGTAGATGCCTCTTATCTTATTTCTTGTTGTCTGAGGTGTAGGGCTTGTGATTGAGACTTTCATCTCACATATTGTATTTACAAGTGTGGACTTTCCAGCTGATGGACGTCCTATTACAGATACTGTTGCAACTTTCATGGGCTTAGTATAGCAAGAGTGAGCGAGTCTGTAAGCTTTCCAAAGTGATTTTTTTCATATATATTGAAAGGTATGGACGAACAAAACAAGAAAGAGGGCGATCTAGCTCTCGTAGATAAACTCTATAATAAAAGAACTATCGTAATTGCTGAAGAGATATCTAAAGCCAGCTATGCTTCATTTCTGAAGCAGATAATAGCTATGGATAGCGAAAGCTCAGATCCTATAACAGTATATGTTAACTCTCCTGGTGGAGATGCTTACTCTGGCTTGGCATTCTTTGATGTCATCAAGTATGTAAATAGCCCAGTTACTATTATCGGAACAGGACTTGTAGCATCTGCTGCAGCGCTTCTTTATCTTGCAGTACCAAGGGACAGAAGACTATCTCTTCCAAATACTAGATATTTAATCCATCAGCCACTATTGCAGGCAAGTGAGGATTCTCCATATATGACATCTATCCAGATTGATATCGAGGCTGAGGAGATGGTAAATCTGAGAAACAGATTTGACTCATTGATTGCTGAAGCTACTGGAATGTCGCTTGAAGAAGCTAGAGAAGCTACAGAGCGTGATAATTGGCTTGATGCTGACGAGGCTCTTAAGCTTGGCATTGTTGGCAGAATAGTTAAGAGCGCTTCAGAGCGTTAATAAAGAGGAGGCTTATCTAAGGGATAGGCCTTTTTTCTGTCTCGATATCTAGCAAAGTTGAAATCTAGCCAAGTAAAAAGTTGAAATCCGGGCAAATGAAAAGTTAGAATCTGGCCAAATGAATCATATAATAAGCAAAGAGATTACAAAATGGAGAATGATAGATATAGACCTAGGATAATTGATTCAATTCTTGAAAAATATCTTTCATCTTTTGGTGCTGTTTATATTGAAGGCGCAAAGTACATAGGAAAGACATGGACAGCAAAATATCATTCTGCAAGTGCTTTTTTCATTGCAGACTCAGAAGGCAACTACAGAAATAGGCAATATGCAGAGATTGATCCTTCTATTGTGCTTCCTGGTTCTAGTCCAAGGCTTATAGATGAGTGGCAGGATGTTCCGGCTATATGGGATGCAGTGCGCTTTGAGGTTGATAAATCCAATGACTCTGGACGCTTCATATTAACTGGCTCTGCAACTCCTAATTGGAAGAGTATTTCGCATAGCGGGGCTGGAAGAATAGCTACACTCAGAATGAGGCCTATGAGTCTTTATGAGATGGGACTATCTAGCGGGAATGTTTCTCTTGAAAAATTATGCAAAGGTGAGATTGAAAATAGGATTCTTGAAGCTGTAAAGCTTGAGGATATTGTTGACTTTATTCTGCGTGGTGGATGGCCTGGAAATATCGGGAAGAGTATTGATAATGCAATACTTCTTCCCAGGGATTATATAAACACTATATTGAATAAAGATATATACAGCTTAGATAGTGTCCAGAGAGATAAGAGCTTGATGCAGCTTCTTCTGAAGTCTCTTGCAAGAAATGAGTCATCAACAGCTACACTTAAGACCTTTCAGAATGATATCAAAGCAAATGGTGATAGAGATGTTACTACAGATACTATTTCTTCATATCTTGATATACTCAATAAGCTTCTTCTTGTCGATAACCAGCTTCCCTTTTCTTCTAGACTCAGATCAACAGTTAGAGTTAGACAGCAGGTAAAGAGGCATCTTGTAGATCCATCTTTAAGCGCAGCCATTCTTGGCGCAACTCCTGACAGTCTAATCGGAGATCTTGAAACACTTGGTCGTCTGTTTGAAGCACTATGTGTCAGAGATCTTAGGATATATGCTGAAGCCTTTGGTGCAGAGCTATATCATTATCTTGATTACAGAAACAGAGAAATGGATGCTGTTGTCTCTCTTCCAGATGGACAGTGGTGTGGCTTTGAGATAAAGCTTGGTCGTAACAAAATAGATGAAGGAGCAGCCAATCTTCTGAAAATCAAAAAAGAGATTGAAAATGATAATAAGGAAAAGGGCCCAAAGATGCTTGCTGTAATATGTGGGCTAGAGGGGGCTGTATATAAACGCCCGGATGGTGTCTATGTTGTGCCTCTTACAGCATTGAAACCTTGATTTTATATAGGCCTAGAGTATGTATGACGCTAAAATCGAAGAGCTGAGAAGTCTCTTTTTCGCTTTATATGGAGATTCTGCAGATTTTAACTCTCTTCTTATTGCCATAGAAAAGCATAAAGATAAACGTTCTGCCAACCTGAAGCTCCTTGATGAGAAAAGAAGGCTTCAACCATATTGGTATCTTAGTCGAGATGCTGTTGGGCTTACGATGTATACAGAGCTCTTCAATGGCACCTTCAAGGGAATAGAAGAGAAGCTTCCATATCTCAAGGAGCTTGGGATTACATATCTTCATTTGATGCCTGTAATGAAGATGCCTGCAAAACTCAATGATGGTGGTTATGCTGTAGATGACTATCTTTCAATGGATTCTAAATTCGGAACGAATGAAGAGTTTTGTCATTTAATTTCGTCTCTCCATAAAGAGAATATTTCAATATGTCTTGATTTTGTTATGAATCACACATCATCTACTCATATATGGGCAGAAAAGGCTAAAAGAGGAGATAAGGAATACCTAGACTATTATGAAGTATTCAAAGACAGGACTATACCAGATGAGTTTGAAAAGACGACGCCCGATGTCTTTCCTGAGAGTGCTCCTGGAAGCTTTGTATGGTCAGAGGAGCTATCTGGATGGGTTATGTCCAGTTTTTATCCCTTTCAATGGGATTTGAACTATCACAATCCTAAGGTGCTTATTGCTATGCTCTCAAATATGCTAGAGCTTGCTAATTGGGGCGTTGATGTATTTCGTCTGGATGCAGTTCCTTATATATGGAAAAAGCTAGGCACCAGCTCTAGGAATCTTCCAGAGGTACATAAGATTCTCCGTATATTCCGCTTGGCTTTAGATATTGCAGCGCCAGGCGTAATACTCAAGGGTGAGGTTGTAATGGCTCCCAATGAGCTGAAGGCGTACTTTGGAGAAGAGATGGACGAATGCCAGCTTTTGTATGGTGTCCCGATGATGGTGAATATATGGTCTTCATTATTCAGCCGTGATGCTAGGCTGATTATGGCCCAAGCTGAGAGAATATTCTCTCTTCCTCTTAGAGATTCCTTTGTTAACTATGCAAGATGCCATGATGATATTGGATGGGGCTTAGATGAGGATGATGAGAGAAGCTTTGGCATTGATCCTCTTCTTCATAAGATATTCCTCTATGAGTTTGCAGCAGGTATTTTCCCGGAATCTTATTCACGAGGTGAGCTTTATAACTATGATTCAGAGACAAAGGACGCAAGATCATGTGGAACTACTGCAAGTCTATGTGGGCTAGAGAGCGCTCAGACAGATGATGAGAAGCACAAAGCATTGCAAAGAATCTTCTTAGTCTATGGTACTATGTGGTCATTGAAGGGCTTTCCTATGATTTCATCAGGAGATGAGATAGGCCAGCTCAATGACTATTCATATAAGAATGATCCAGATAAGAGAGCTGATAGCCGAAATGTGCATAGGTCTAAGTTCAATTGGATGAAAGCTGAAAGACGGAATTCAGAGGAGACAGAAGAGAATGCAATCTGGTCTTTCCTTAAAGCATTGAAAGCTGCTAGAAGCTCATCTATAGCCTTTGACTATGATGCTGAAATATCTACATGGCAAAGCGGCTGCAATCGTGTCTTCTCAATCAGAAGAAGAAAAGAAGATAAGGATATGCTTTGTATCTCATCCTTCAGTGAGGATGTAGAGTTTGTACGTTTTGAGTATTTCACAGGACTTTATAAAGATATATTCCGTGGAACTGTAGTCGAGCCTGGAATAGGATTCTATATTGAACCACTTTCAGTTATGTGGATAGAAAGATATGTAGCTAAATAGCCTCAGATTCAGTTTATAAGCAAAAAATGCACTTTCTTCATATATATATGTATGAGGAAGGTGTTTTTATTTCTATCTATGGTGCTGCTTTTGGCATCCTGTAAGGATTCTAAGTCCAAGAATGAGTTTGTAATATCAACATACAATATGTATCTCTTCTTTGATGGTTATTACTCTGGAGTTGAGTACTCTCCATTTAAGCAGAGTGATGGATATACCTATGAGGTATATAAAGAGAGAGTGAAGCTTACTTCGAAGTACATCGCAAAGCATATGGGGCAAAGCGATGTTATAGTGCTTCAGGAGGTTGAAAACAGCTCTGTGCTAAAGGATCTGCTCGATGCAGGGCTTAAGAAGAATGGCTTCAAGTACTATGGCATTGCTGAGTCATCTGATGTATTTTCTGTTGCATATATATCAAAGGTACCACCTGTTGAATCAAATATACACTCAGTTGATTCCTCACGGCCGATTTTGGAGCTGCTCTTCAGTTTCGGCGGCGAAGAGATATCTATATATACGCTACACGCTGCAAGCAAGCTTAATGATAATGGCATGGCACAGCGCTATGAGCTATTCTCTCTTCTAGCTACTTTATTATCTCTTAATAAGGGTAGGCTCATTGCAGTCTTAGGAGACTTCAATGCTGATATTAAGGAAGGAGAGGATGGAATTGCATGTGATGATAGCGAGCTCTCGCTTACATCTGCAATCGTTGCAACAAAGGATACAAGATTTGGCGATAACCATTACTTCTCTCCAATGCTTCTTCCTGGAGCGATAGAGGGTGATGGAACATATTTCTATCAAGGCAGATGGTACTTTCTGGATAATATATTGCTTTCAAAGGAAGCCTTTGATTACAAAGGGCTTGAGTATAAGAGTACAGCTATAGTCTCTCCGATAGAGGCAAAGGATACGTCAGGCTTTCCTCTTCGCTTTGATGTTAAATCGAAGAAGGGCTACTCGGATCACTTTGCTTTAAAGCTCACATTGAGCTATAACTGACTCATGGAAAACCTAAAAGAGATATTGACAGGAGGCCAGAGCTTTTCGTGGAGAGAGGAAGCTGATGGCGTATTTGCAGCAGCCTTGAATGACAGAGTCTATAGAGTATCTACTCTTGAGGATATAGAAGATCCATATCTCAGAACATATTTTGATTTAGATTATGATTATGAAAAGGCAAGGGCGGATATAGCATCAAAGGACGAGGTTCTCAAAAGTGCCGTCAATGCTGTTGGCCCACTTAGAATACTGAAGCAGGATGAGTGGACAGCCACAATCTCCTTCATACTCTCGCAGAATAATAATATAAAGAGGATAACAGGACTTTATAACAGAATAGCTATGCGCTGGGGACATGAGGTGGAGGATGGCTTCTATACCTTCCCTACAGCTGGAGAGATGAAGAGTGCTACCTATGAGGAGCTAAGAGCGCTTGGTGTTGGCTTCAGAGCTCCCTTTATTTTAGATGCAATAGAGAAGAGTGAAATACTAGAGGAGGTTAAGGCTTTTGATTTCGATTCAGCGCTATCACGCTTAGAGAGTATAAAGGGAATAGGACCTAAGGTCGCATCCTGCATACTTATATTCGGCTATGGTCGTAAGGATGGCTTTCCTATTGATGTTTGGATGAAGAGAATATTGGAAAAGTACTATAAGGGAGTGGATTTAGATTACTTCTCGCCATATAAAGCACTTTCCCAGCAATATCTATTCTCGTATGCACGACTTCTAGGCTCTAATCTTTAGCAGGGAATTGAAGCTCGTAGAATATCTGCTCAAGCTCAAGTGCGATGTTGATATTATGAACTACAGCAGTGGTTCCATCCTTGCACTTCTGGCTTTTCAGGGTTAATGGAGTAAAGTTCAAAATCCCTGTTATGCCTGCATCAAGTGCCTTTTGGTAGCAATCTGCTGCAGCTGACTCCGTTACAGTTATGATAGCGCATTTGACTCTCAATGCACTTACAACCTCGTCAAGTCTTGTAATAGGATATACCGGAACAGGATAGGATGCATCTGAGTATACAACAGGATCTGAGTCGAAACCGGCAACTATCTTGATGCCATCTGGCTCGAAGCCTGTATAGTGCATCAATGCCTTTCCGATTCTTCCGCAGCCTATGATTATTACATTCTGGACCTCTCCCTTACCGAGTATTGCACCTATTGTATTAATCAATTCAGGAATCTCATAGCCGCCTCTTTTCTGTCCATGGATATTGAGAATTGAGAAATCCTTTCTTACAATCGCCGCACTTACCCCTGCAGCATCTGCAAGATTATGTGCAAAAACCTTTTCTAATCCTATCGCGCGTAATCTATTGAGGGCCCTGTAGTATCTTGTAATGCGGATTAAGAGCTCACTATTCATATCTGAATCTCCTTTATGTGAATCAAATCATATTAACTATGATTATAATAGTAATATTGTATCTATGTCTATAAATAATATGTATTTATTCAGAAAATTGATGTTTTTATTTAATTAAAGTTATAAAATAAGAGAAGGTGGTAATAAGGAGGAACTATGGCGCAGAAATTATTTTCTGATGACCTTTTAAGCTTCATTGAATCGTGGAAAGAGAAGCCAGGTAATCTGATTATGGTTCTTCATAAGGTCCAGGAAGAGCTAGGATACATCTCAGAGGAAGCAGCAGCAGAGGTTGCAAGGCTTCTTGATGTGCCTCTTGCGACTATATGGGGAGTTGTTACATTCTATCATTTCTTTAAATTGACTAAGCCCGGTAAGTACAACAT
>CAVHSB010000001.1:0-7115 GCA_963638635.1 Flexilinea sp. | reverse complement strand
GTACAACATACAGGTATGTCTTGGAACAGCATGCTATCTAAAGGGTGGCGATATGATCATCGACGAGCTGGATAAAGAGCTTGGACTCAAGATAGGTTCTGTCACAGAAGATGGCAGATTCTCTCTTGAGGCTGTAAGGTGTGTTGGCTGCTGTGGACTTGCTCCTGTAATGACAATAGATGGCGAGGTATATGGAAAGGTAACCAAGGCGCAGGTTGCAGGAATACTAGAGAAGTATCGTTGATGGATATATCGGAGCTTATCTATGAAGGTGTAAGGAACAGCAAGGAAGCTGGTGCTTTAAAAATAGATGTGGATATCAAGATAAGAGCTGGATATGCATACATAGCTATCTGTGATGATGGTGCTGGCCTAGCTATAGATGATGCTTTTAGAGATGGTGTATCTACAAAGGGAAAGGACAGAGGCTTCGGACTTGGTTTTGTAAAAAGAGCAGATCCATATGCATCCATAATAAGCTTGGAAAACTGCACAAGACTTTCTTTCAAGGTAAGAGATGATGGATCAATAGCAGATCTATTTAAGCTGTTCTTTCCTTTAGCTGATAAAGAGAGGGCAATAAGCCTTAAATTGGAAGCGGAAGATAAGAGTCCGATATTCATAAAGCGAGATAGCTGCAAGATCGATCTTGATTTCATAAAAGAGCTCAAGAGAGAGTGTGAAGAAAAAGGAGATAGAGATGTCTAAGCTGACATTAGAGGAACTCAATGCAATCAGAGATAGAGAGAAGGAAAATCTCAAAAAAAGAGATATTCATGGAAAGAGTATCCATATAGTAGTTGGTATGGGTACTTCTGGAATAGAGAATGGTGCCAAGGTCGTTCTCAATGCAATTGCAGATGAGCTCTATAAGGAGAATATAGAGAATGTGATACTCACACAAAGCGGAAGGATAGAGGACTATCCTGAGCCTGTTGTTGAGGTCTATTCAAAGGATAATGGACTTACAGTCTATGGGAATGTAACTAAGGATGATGCTGTAAGAATCGTTAAAGAGCATATCGCAGAGGGCAAGATCTTGAGCGACAAAGCAATCAGCGGCGTGGAGGTGTAGCATGGGATACAAGAACTATATATTAGTATGTGGTGGTACAGGCTGTGAATCCTCTAGATCTGATCAGATTTATAGGAATCTTGTAAGCGAGGCTGAGCGTCAGGGTGTCTCAGAGGATGTACAGGTCATAAAGACTGGATGCTTTGGCTTTTGCGAGCAGGGGCCTATTGTTAAGGTGCTTCCAGAGGATTCCTTCTATGTTCATGTAAAGCCTGAGGATGCTGCTGAGATAATCTCAGAGCATGTTATAAAGGGAAGAGAGGTCACAAGGCTTCTATATATAAAGGAAAAGAGAAAGCCATATGAGGCTGTACAGGATATTCAATTTTACAATAAGCAGCTGAGAATAGTACTTCGAAATTGTGGCTCAATAGATCCAGAGAATATAGATGAATATATTGCAGCTGGTGGCTATAAGGCACTAGAGAAGGTTCTCTTTGATATGAGTCCAGATGATGTCATAGATGAGGTTAAGAAGTCCGGTCTCAGAGGTAGAGGTGGTGCTGGATTCCCGACCTGGATGAAGTGGAACTTCACGAAGCAGGCAGAGGGTGATGTCAAATACGTAGTTTGCAATGCAGATGAGGGAGACCCAGGTGCTTATATGGATAGATCAACACTAGAGGGTGACCCTAACTCTGTGCTTGAGGCTATGACTATATGTGGCTACGCTATTGGTGCTCATCAGGGCTATATCTACATAAGAGCAGAGTACCCTCTTGCAATACATCGTCTTGAGGTTGCTATGAAGGAAGCAAGAGAATATGGTCTTCTTGGCAAGGATATTCTTTCATCTGGCTTTGATTTTGATATAGAGATCAGACTTGGAGCTGGTGCCTTTGTATGTGGCGAAGAGACTGCGCTATTGCAATCTATTGAAGGCAAGAGAGGAATGCCACAGCCTCGTCCGCCATTTCCTGCAGTAAAAGGATTATGGGGTAAGCCTACAGTCATAAACAACGTTGAGACATGGGCAAATATTCCTGTGATAATTGAAAAGGGTGGCGAATGGTTCAGCTCTATCGGCACAGCTGACAGCCATGGAACAAAGGTATTCGCACTTACTGGTAAGATATGCAATTCTGGTCTAGTTGAGGTTCCGATGGGAACGACACTGAGAGAGATTGTGTATGATATCGGAGGTGGTATTGCTGGCGGTAAGAGGTTCAAGGCAGTTCAGACAGGTGGTCCATCTGGTGGTGTAATTACGGAAGAGAATCTCGATACTCCAATCGACTTTGGAGGCCTTCAGAAGATAGGCTCTATGATGGGCTCTGGTGGAATGATAGTAATGAACGAGGATGATTGTATAGTCGACGTTGCTAAGTTCTATCTCAACTTCACTGTAGATGAGAGCTGTGGAAAGTGTGCTCCATGCAGAATAGGTGGTAAGACATTATCTGGTATTCTTGAGAAGATTACAAATGGCAATGGCACAGATGAGGATATCGAGACTATACATAAGGTAGCGCTTGCTATGAAGAAGGGCTCATTATGCGCACTTGGTCAGACTGCACCTAATCCTGTTCTATCAACCTTGAAATACTTTCCAGAGGAGTATGAGGCTCATATTAAAGAGAAGAAGTGCCCTGCTGGTAAGTGTAAGAAGCTCATAAGATTTGAAATAGATCCTTCTAAGTGTATTGGATGTACATCCTGTGCTAGAAAGTGCCCTGTTGGTGCTATCACTGGCGAAGTCAGAAGTCCTCATAAGATCAATCCATCTGTTTGTATCAAGTGCGGCGTATGTAGAGATACTTGTAAGTTCTCTGCTATTTCAGTTCATTAGGAGGTAGAGAATGATTAAATTGACAATACAAGGTATTCCTGTTGAGGTTAAGGAAGGTGCAACTGTACTTGAAGCTGCAAAAAAGGCTGGAATAAGGATTCCGACTCTTTGCTATCATCCAGACCTGAAGCCATTTGCATCCTGTGGGCTCTGCGTGTGCAAGCAGGAGGGAAGTGCTAAGATTCTCAGAGCTTGCTCTACTCCTGCATCTGAGGGCATGAGGATAATCACAAATGATGAGGAGCTATTCAATGTAAGAAAATCTGTTCTTCAATTGATTCTCTCCACTCATCCGGCATCCTGTCTCTCATGTATAAAGAACAATAAGTGTGAGCTTCAGAGGCTTGCAGCTGAGTTCGGCCTTAGAGAGCAGCCCTTTCCAGAGCGTATTCCGCATTTAGAGAAGGACAGGTCTACTGGTGCCATAGTTCTAGATAGTGAGAAGTGCATCAAATGCGGAAGATGCATTGAGGTCTGTCATGATCTTCAGGGTGTATATGCTCTTGAATTCACTTCTAGAGGTGACAATGTACAGATGTCTCCTGCTTTCAATCTTCCATTGAATGAAAGCCCATGTATTAAGTGCGGACAATGTGCAGCGCATTGCCCTGTTGGAGCTATATATGAAGAGGATGAGAGTGCTAAGCTTGTTAAGGCCTTGAATGATCCAGATACTGTAACAATGGTTCAGATAGCTCCTGCTGTAAGAGTTGCTATAGGTGAGGAGTTTGGATTAAGGCCTGGTGAGATATCTACAGGAAAGCTCTATAGTGCACTAAGACGACTTGGGGCTGACTACATCTTCGATACGAACTTCGGTGCAGATCTTACTATCATGGAGGAGGGTAATGAGCTTATTGAGAGAATAAAGAACAATGGTGTTCTTCCTCAGATAACCTCCTGCTGCCCTGGCTGGGTAAACTATGCAGAGGAGTACTATCCTGATCTTTTGGATAATCTCTCAAGTGCTAAGAGCCCTATGATGATGCAGGGTGCTATAGAGAAGACCTATAGTGCAGGGAAGCTAAATGTAGCTCCTGATAAGATATTCTCTGTTGCTATCATGCCATGCACGGCAAAAAAGAGCGAGATTACTAGAGATGGAGAGCATGCTGAATCCTCTGGCTATAAGGATGTGGATCTGGTTCTTACAACAAGGGAGCTTGCAAGATTGATCAAGGCCTATG
The DNA here is from genome assembly GCA_963638635.1 of Flexilinea sp. Classification (GTDB taxonomy): domain Bacteria; phylum Spirochaetota; class Spirochaetia; order Sphaerochaetales; family Sphaerochaetaceae; genus Ornithospirochaeta. Next base: position 3,064 of record CAVHSB010000001.1, on the reverse strand, counting down.
GCATTGATTTTGAGAATCTTGAGGAGTCCCAGGCTGATAGCCCAGTTGGAGCTTATAGCGGTGCTGCAACGATATTCGGTGTAACAGGCGGTGTTATGGAGGCTGCTGTCAGAACTGCTAATTTCGTGCTTACAGGAAAGGAGCTTGAGAATCCTGAGCTTGAGCTTGTAAGAGGTCTTGATGAGGTTAAATCCGGTATTGTTAAGTGCGGAGATGTATCTCTCAAGGTTGCTATAGTCCATGGTATGGCAAATGCCAAGAAGCTTTTGGATCAGATAAGAAATGAGAAGAGAGAAGGCAAGAAGAGCGAGTATGACTTTGTTGAGATAATGGCATGCCGTGGTGGATGTATTGCAGGCGGTGGTCAGCCATATGGCACAGATGATGCTATGAGAGAGAAGAGAATCAAGGGTCTCTACAGAGATGATGAGAAATCTGTAATAAGATGCTCTCATCAAAATGAAGAGATAAAGACTCTGTATAAGGAGTTCTTGGAGAAGCCTCTTTCTCATAAATCACATGAGCTTCTTCATACAGTCTATAAGGAAGTCCCTTTATATAAGGACTAAGCATTGGCAGGTGGATTTCTCCACCTGCTTTCTCGTCCCTTGTATTCGTCCTCGATTATCCTTGCCATCTCTTCTGGGCTCTCCTTGCAGCCATTATCAAGCCATATTTTGATTATAGATGTGATTCCTGCTCTGAAGAATTCCATGTGGTACTTTATATGCTTCCTGTCAAATTGCTCGGATGCTAGCTCTTTGTTGAAGTGGAAGGTCTCGATATCTATTTTGTCATAGCCAAGCTTGAAGTATGTCTTTATGAGTATTTGATTGTCATATATCAGTTTAAATAGCTTGTCGTAATTTATTATTGATAGTTCTTCAACACCATCATCCTTATAGGCTTCCTTTACATTTTTCTCTATGATCTCTCTTATTCTATCTGCAAGATCATATATATCTGAGAAGTTGGAGTAGAAGGTAGTTCTATTGAGTCCGCTTAGCTTGCATATCTCAGATACAGATATTTCATCTATCTCCTTCTTTTGCAAAAGCTCTATGAATGTCTTCTCTATAAGCTCTATGGATTCCTTTCTTCTCTTATTGTTTGGAGTGTTCATAAAAAGTCCTTTATCTCAACACTTGTTGGCTTATTGATGATTGTTTTTAATTTTATAGCTCAATACTATATTAATCGTAATAAATAAACAACTGTTGTTTTAATAAGGTGTAAAAATGAAGAAATCATTATTTGTTTCAATTGTGATATGGACATTCAGCGCTATGGCATTCGCACTTGGAATGTGCATGGTGCTGCTGCCAGAGTGGAATTGCTTCAAGGATGGCATAGCTTTATCAAGCATTGGGATTCTTGTAGCATTGATTACTCTCTTTCTTTATGAGAGGTCTATTGGGAAGGTATTCCATCGCCCTAATAAGAAGGCAATTCTTACAATAGTCATAGCTGTTATTGGGGTGCTTTCTTTTGGAAGCGGTATGTGCTTCTCTATGGTCTGGAATAACATAGGGCTTGGGATATTCCTTGGCCTTATAGGAATTCTTGTTCTTTTGTCTCTTATTCCTCTTACTCGTGGAGTGAAGGATTGAAAGCAAAGACAGAGATGATAAAGGAAAGGAAGCTTCGTAGCTTTCTAGGATCTCTTTTTTATTCCATCTTCAATTTATCGATATTCATTGTGCTTAAGGACTATTGGTACTTTGTGATGTTTGCAATCTACCTTTTGCTCTCGATGGTGAAATTGACAATATTGATGAGGAAGAATGAAGTTAATCCAGCCTTCATATGCGTGGCTATAGCATTGGTAGATCTCCTATTGGGATTTCTGACCATCATAAGATTCAAGGAAAATAGAATATTCATAAAGAATGAGATATTGATGATTTCAATAGCTACATACACATTCACAAAGCTGGGGCTTTTCGTATCAAGAGTAATAAGAAAGAGAGAAGAGAGGCTGATGTGCTCGATAGACTTTGCAGAGCTGATTATATCACTTGCATCGCTAGAGCGTTCGATGATTCCGACATTCTCGAGTGGCAATGACATGATGGCTGAAGAGGTTATTTCTGACTTTATGTTTTTCATCTCTATATTAGCATTCGCTGTTTTATCGTATTTGAGGTGCAGAAGAAATGAGCAATAAGGACATTGAGAGGGCTGTAGTTGATGGCTACAGGAAAATTGAAGACGGAGTTGTATCTGGTTACAAAAAGATTGAAGAGAGTGTTACAGATACATATATGAAGATTGAGGATTATTTTGTTGAAAAGTATTTGATGCATGATGGAGAGAGCGTCGAGGAAGCAAAGAAAAGACTCAAAGCGGATGCTTTAGAGAGAAAAGAAAGCAGCTGCAAAGAGAAAAGGAAGTAAAAGTAATGAAGAAAGTATTTATGGTATTAATGGTTTTAGCTGTCTCTTTGGGACTATTCGCTGCAGACTTTGACGGGCTTACAAATTTAGCACTGAACTATAGCTATAGAGATGGCAAGAATCTAGGTGGCATGTCAGTAGATAGCTTTGGCCTTATTGGCAATTGCAATGTTGGATACTATATCGGGGCCGATGCTGATTTCAATTTCAAGGATATAAACAATGCATATATAACGCTTATAGCAGCTCCATATTACAGCTATAGGCTTGAAAATGTTCCTATGTCTATTGATGTCGCATTAGGCGTTGGCGCTTCAGCTGATATTGATAAGAGCTTTGGCCTGGGAATTGCTGGCTATATTGGTGCTCAATATCGCTTAAGAAGCTCTAACACTGCTTTGATTATAGGCACAAAGCTTGGATACGATATGCTGGCTGTGGATCTTCATAGCGGAGATTGCAGCTTTGATGGCGCTTTCTATGTAACACCTGCAATTGGAGTTGGCTTCTGCTACTAAGAAATAGGCTGGGGGGACCCAGCCATATTTCAATCTGTTACTTTGACATTCAGAACAGTTATTCTATTTGCGCTGTTCTTGTCATATAGGACGAGCATTGTACCGTCATCGCTGATATCAATTGCGTTGTAATTGGAATCAGGTATGGTT